>JAZQHP010000138.1:0-4472 GCA_045540655.1 Acutalibacteraceae bacterium | reverse complement strand
GAGAATTTTGCGGTTTTGCCCTAGCACATTCGTCTCTGCCATGGCGTCATTCTGAGCGGAACCCCATCCGAGACCCATTCGATTCCGCACACTTTGTGTGCTTCACTCAGGGTGACGCGGATGGGGTGTAGTCGAATGAATCTCGCCATGGTTACGCTTAAGGGCTGATGCGGACAAAACGTAGGCGAACTGTTATATGTAGCAATTGTCTTGGTATCGCGTCCTTTCGTGGCATAGAATTTTTGAAGGATTGTGTGCCGCGTGATAGTTGCGAGAGCAAAATAGGGGACAATCCCTCCGGCTTGGCCTGCGGCGAACCCACCTCCCTGTACACAAGGGAGGCAAGGGAACTACCCCTCCGTCAAAGCCTGCGGTTTTGCCACCTCCCCTGACAAGGGGAGGCAAGGGACGGATGCCGCTAAAACGGTGGTTTTACCCCCGATTTCGCTCTCGTATGGTGTTAGTATACCATCGGCAGGTGCCATCGCGGCGCCCATGTTGTTGGCGTCCTTAATGCCCAGATCTACCACCCGGCCGACGCACACCTCGCGGATGTGCAGGCCGCGATCCATGCCGACGATGGCACAGCCTGCGGCGGTGGCGGTCCACTGTGCGGTGGGCGGACGCTGACCGCCGTAGGTGAGCGGAAAGCGGAATTGTCGCTCGGCAGAGCAAAAATGCGACGAGGTCACCGCTGCGCACACATCGGCGGCACCGCTGTCTACAAAGATCGCCGCCATGGCGAGCGTCTGCGCCATCGTGGAACAGGCGCCGTATTGTCCGAGCAACGGCACGCCGCTTTCACGCAGTCCGAAGGCGCTCGCTGTGCATTGGTTGAGCAGATCCCCCGCAAAGATCACCTGCAGATCGTTGACACTCAGTCCCGCTTTGCGCAGTGCGAGCGAGAGCGCCTGCTTCTGGAACATGCTTTCCGCTTTTTCCCAAGAGGATTCGCCCATGCGCACATCCTCATACACGGCGTCAAAATGAGCGCCGAGCGGTCCGTCGCCTTCCTTTTTACCGACTACCGCCGCCGATGCCCATACCGTCGGGCGGGAGGACAAGGTAATCGTATGCTCTCCGATGCGTTGTGCCACAGTACCACATCCCTTTTCTGCTGAATTGTCGGTAGTATGCGTGAGCGGTCGGCATCCTATTCACAAACGGCGGCACAAAAGGCACGCGGTCGCTTGCGTTGACAACCACCTACGGGTTTGCTATACTGGAAACAGAAAAATAAAACCACGAAAAGCATGACAATAGGAGGGGATAGACTGTGAAGAAGAAGGTGAGCATTATTCTAACTTCTATCCTTGTCCCCGTGTGCATCTTTTGGGTGTCTTTGATATTGTTGCTTGTGCCGCACGGCCAGTCAGCATGGCTTTGCGCGCAGATCCACGGCGGTGACACCGACGGGGCGTTACGGACGATCGAACGGATGCAGGACGTCAATGTATATGATGTGCCGCTTTGTCTGCGACGGCTCATGAATGCCGTGGAACGTGGTTGCGAGTTGCCGCTTGTTGCCGCTTGCGATGAGGGCAATGTCGAGGTCGTCAAAGCTCTGCTTCGGAAAGGCGCGGATCCGAATCAATTTTTGGAAGGTGGATGGAGTCCGCTGGAGGTGAATGCGGAACGCCGCCATCCACAGCGATTGGAAATTATGCAATGGTTGCTGGAATACGGCGCCGACGTCGACGCTTACGGCAGTTATCATTCTGCGCTTTTTACGGAATTGGAGAATGCGCGTATATGCGCGGATGACTGGACGGCGGAAGAAGCGGCGCTGTACAAAGACTCCATTGAGTATCTATTGCAAAACGGTGCCGCTCAAACGGATGAACGCGGGGACACCGTGGCGCATTATCTAAGTGCCGCGGGGGATGTTACATTTCTCAAAGAGATCGTAACGACATACGGCCTTGCGATCGATGAGCCGAACAACGACGGCGAAACGCCGCTTATGTGGGCGGCGAAATGCGGACATATCGAGATGATGA
Organism: Acutalibacteraceae bacterium; assembly: GCA_045540655.1. Taxonomy (GTDB): domain Bacteria; phylum Bacillota; class Clostridia; order Oscillospirales; family Acutalibacteraceae; genus RGIG1959. Next base: position 2,472 of record JAZQHP010000138.1, on the reverse strand, counting down.
CCTATCTGCTCGAACTTGGCGCCAATCCGACCGCGACCGACAACGAAGGACGTACCGCGAAGGACTATATAACGAAAGGGTGAGCGAGCATGGTGACAATCGAACTCGGGAAGACGGGGCTTTGGGTGCCGACGGTGGCGGTCGGATGCATGCGCATTGCCGACATGACCGAACGGGATACCGCGGCGATGATCGACACGGCGTTGTCGCACGGCGCGAACTTTTTTGATCACGCCGATATTTACGGCTTCGGCGCGAGCGAAGAGGTATTCGGCAAGGCGCGCAAAGCGTGGAAGCGGGAGGACTTGATCCTGCAGACCAAGTGCGGCATCGTTCCCGGCGTGATGTACGATTTTTCCTACGAGCATATCATGGAGTCGGTGCACGGCAGTCTGAAGCGGCTGGACACCGATTATATTGACGTGTTGCTGTTGCATCGTCCCGATGCGCTGATGGAGCCCGAGGAGGTGGCGCGCGCATTTTCCGAACTGAAAGCGAGCGGTAAGGTGCGCTGTTTCGGTGTATCCAACCAGAACCCGATGCAGATGGAGCTGTTGTCCCGCGCGCTCGAAATGCCGCTTTGCGTCAATCAGGTGCAGTTCGGCATCATGCACACGCCGATGATCGAGGCAGGCATTCATGTCAATCTGAAGACCGATTCGGCGGTAAACCGCGACGGCGGGGTGCTGGATTATTGTCGTCTGCACGGTATCACCGTGCAACCGTGGTCGCCGATGCAGTTCGGCTTTTTTGAAGGGTGCTTTGTGGACAACGAGCGCTTTCCCGCGCTCAATGCCGTACTCGAGCGGTTGGCGCAGGCGTACGGCGTGACCAAAACCACCATCGCGATTGCGTGGATCCTGCGCCATCCCGCGAAGATGCAGCCGGTGACGGGCACGACCAATCTTACGCGACTGGCGGACAGCCTGAAGGCCGCCGACGTGCGGCTGACGCGCGAGGAGTGGTATGAGGTTTACAAAGCGGCAGGCAACACATTGCCGTGAACCATCGACGATATGTTGCATATACTATCCGCAAGGGGGACGGCGCTTGACAAATTGCCGCCCATCCCGTATAATATAATCACTCTTTGCACTGCACATGACGACAGTACAAACTGATCAGGCCGAAGCGTTCGCGCTTGGAGCCGGGTTACTTCGGTAACAGTGGAACTATCACCCACGGGACAGTACGTTACAGCGACTGCTCTTCGTGGGTGTTTTTCATTCACAGGAGAAACCGACTGCACAGAGTGTGATTTTTCTCGCGGAGGCAGAACTATGAAACAAACAATCAAAGCATCCTCCACCGATATGGTGAACGAATTTGAAAAAACGGCGATCAGGGTATCGGCGTTGACGATTGGCGTCAACGTGTTGCTTGCGGCGTTCAAGCTGGTCGCGGGCATTGTGGCGCGGTCGGGCGCGATGATCAGCGACGGGGTGCATTCTGCGTCGGACGTGATGAGCACCGTGGTGGTGATCATCGGTGTCCGGATCGCCGCCAAGGAATCGGATAAGCATCACCCGTACGGTCATGAGCGCATGGAATGCGTCGCCGCCGTGGTGCTGGCGGTGATTTTGCTCATCAGCGGCTTGTTTATCGGCTATTCCGCCGTGCAGATACTGGTCGGCGGACAGGCGCAGGAGGTGACCGTCCCCGGTGCGCTGGCACTGGCGGCGGCGGTCGTGTCGATCGTTGTCAAAGAAGGCATGTATTGGTATACCCGACTCTACGCTCTGCGGCTGGATTCGGGTGCGCTTATGGCGGACGCGTGGCATCACCGCAGTGACGCACTGTCCTCGGTCGGTGCGCTCATCGGCATTGCAGGTGCGCGTATGGGCTTTCCGTGGATGGACAGCATCGCGAGCCTGGTGATCTGCCTGTTTATCGTCAAGGCGGCATACGATATCTTCAAGGATGCGATCAACAAAATGGTGGATCACTCCTGCAACGAGGACACCGAGCAACAGATCGTACAATGCGCCGTACAGCAGGACGGCGTCGACGAGGTATCGTTTATCCAGACGCGCATGTTCGGCAATAAGATCTATGTGGAAATCGGCGTTTGCGCCGACGGGCGGCTGACGCTGGCGCAAAGCCACGACATTGCCGTGCGGGTGCACGATGCGCTGGAAGACCGGTTTGAAAAAATCAAGCATATCACCGTCTGCATGAGCCCGTCACAGGACGGCGCGACGGCTGAGGATACGGAATAAGGGGGGCAACGGTATGCCGACGTCCGCACAGGAGAAAAACCTTGAACTGTTTTTAAGACAGCGCGAAACGCTCACGTTGTTTCTGGAGCGCGGTGCGATCTCGCAGGCGCAACACGACAAGAGCCTGCACGATTTGATCGTGAAGATGGGCATCGATATGGATGAGGAGAAAGGGGAGAATACGCCGTGATACGGGAGCTGGTGCACGATCCGCTGTTACTTTCGGCGCCGTCTGAAACAGCAACGGCGGCGG
>JAZQHP010000137.1:0-23866 GCA_045540655.1 Acutalibacteraceae bacterium | reverse complement strand
GCGTCGGCGGGCGGCATCACGGCGGCGGTCTTTTTCGGCTTGCTGTGCGGCGTGATCGCGCGTTCAAAAGCAAAAACATGACTTTACAAGGCGGACAAACTGTGATATACTATCTGTAACTTTCGACAAAAAGGTAGGGATTGTATCATGGAAAAAATCCGTATGACTACGCCGCTCGTCGAGATGGACGGCGACGAAATGACCCGCATTCTGTGGCAGGCGATCAAGGAGAAGCTGCTCCTGCCGTTTATCGACCTCAAATGCGAATATTATGACCTCGGTCTGCCGTACCGCGACGAAACCAACGATCAGGTGACGGTGGATGCCGCCAACGCCATCAAGAAGTACGGCGTCGGCGTCAAGTGCGCGACCATCACCCCCAACGCCCAGCGCGTGGAGGAGTACAAGCTCAAGGAGATGTGGAAGAGCCCCAACGGCACCATCCGCGCCATGCTCGACGGCACCGTGTTCCGTGCACCCGTGCTCGTCAACGGCATCAAGCCGACCGTCTCCACCTGGAAGAAGCCCATCACGCTGGCGCGTCATGCGTACGGCGACATCTATAAGAACACCGAACTGCAAGCGCCCGCAGGCTCCAAAGCGGAGCTGGTGGTCACCGCCGCCGACGGCACCGAGACCCGCGCGTTGATCCACGATTTCGCGAAGGGTGCGGGCATCGTGCAGGGTGTGCACAACACCGACGCGTCCATTGCGAGCTTCGCGCACGCCTGCTTCCAGTTCGCGCTGGACACCAAGCAGGATCTGTGGTTCACCACGAAGGACACCATTTCCAAGACCTACGACCATCGCTTTAAGGATATCTTCGCGGAGATCTACGAAGCGGATTACAAAGAGAAGTTCGAAGCCGCCGGCATCGAATATTTCTACACTCTCATCGACGATGCCGTGGCGCGCGTGGTGCGCTCCGAGGGCGGCTTCATCTGGGCGTGCAAGAACTATGACGGCGACGTGATGAGCGACATGGTGGCGACCGCGTTCGGCTCGCTGGCGATGATGACGAGCGTGCTCGTGTCTCCCGACGGCAACTACGAATACGAAGCGGCGCACGGCACCGTGACCCGCCACTACTATCGCCACCTCGCAGGCGGCGAAACCTCCACGAACTCGGTCGCGACCATCTTCGCGTGGACGGGTGCTCTGCGCAAGCGCGGCGAGCTCGATAACCTGCCCGAGCTGATGGCGTTCGCCGACAAGCTTGAGAAGGCGACCATCGACACCATCGAGAGCGGCACGATGACCAAGGATCTGGTCGGTCTGTCCACCCTCGAGAATAAGACGCCCGTCAACAGCATGGAATTCCTTGATGCGATTGCGGCGCGCCTGGCATAATCGTTGTTTTTCATTGCCCGTCGGGTACCGTTTTTCGGTGTCCGACGGGCATTTTGTCTATAAAAAGGTTGCACAACGCCTGTAAATATGGTATAATCAAGAAAATATGTCTACCTATCATTCGACTACCCGAAAGGAGTAGAAGTGCATGAATACGCAACACATTATCAAACGTCTGCTGGTGATGATTGTCGTGTTGGCGGCACTGGTGGCTCTGGCGGCAGGGTGCGGCAAGAATGCGCCCGAAACCCCCGATACCACCGTTACCACCACGACGCAGTCGACTCTGCCGACCACCACGACCACGATGGTGAACGGCAAAATGGACGCCGAGCTGAACGTCCGCGAGGGCCCCGGCAGTCAGTATGCCGCGATCGGCGGCGTGCTGATCGACGAATCGGTGGAGATCGTCGGACGCGAAGGCGATTGGTACAAGATTCGCTTCGCCGACACCTATGGCTACATCAACGCGCACTATGTCGAAGTGGAGGGCAACCTCAACGTGTCCGAAATGCAGGCGGAGCGCCCGCAGGCGACCACCACCACGGCTTTCAAAAAGCAGGAGGGTGTCGTGAAGGGAGAAACGGCGAAGGTGTATCCCGCTCCCGACAATGAGAGCGAGCCCATGGGCGAGCTTAAAAAGGATAAGCCGCTGACGATCACCGGCAAGGACGGCGATTGGTACGAGATCGAGTACAACGGCGGCATCGGCTACATCAAGGCGGAGGATTTCACCAAAGTCACCACCACGACCGCGCCGTCTGTGGCGGGCACCGGCAAGGTGACGACCACCACGGGTAAGAACGGCATTCCCAATACGAATGTCGAGGATACGCTCGACTGAGGATCAGACAGGATTTAAATTTTACAAATAAAGAGGGTTTTTAAGTATGTCCGGACATTCCAAATGGAACAACATCAAACGCAAGAAGGAAAAGACCGACGGTCAGAAAGCCAAGATCTTTACCAAGCTCGCCCGCGAGATTGCGGTCGCGATCAAAGAAGGCGGCTCGGCGGATCCCGCGTCCAACTCTAAGCTCAAGGATTGTATCGCCAAGGCGAAGGCGGCGAACGTCCCCAACGATAACATCGACCGCGTCATCAAGAAAGCGTCGGGCGACGGCGATGCCGATAAGTACGAAGCGCTCCAGTACGAAGGCTACGGTCCCTGCGGCGTCGCGGTCATCGTGGAGACGCTCACCGACAACCGCAACCGTACCGCGGGTGAGATGCGTCACTATTTCGACAAATACGGCGGCAACCTCGGTCAGACGGGTTGCGTCAGCTTCATGTTCAAAAAGAAGGGCATTCTCGTGATCGAGGCGGAAGGCCTCGACGAGGATCAGGTCATGGAGGATTCGCTGGAAGCGGGCGCTTCGGACTTTGCCGCGGACGAAGATGTGTTTGAAATCACCACCGAGCCTGAGGATTTTTCGGCGGTGCGCGACGATCTGGAAGCGAAGGGCTACACCTTTGTGTCGGCGGAAGTGGAAATGGTTCCCGACGTCTACACCAAGATCGACGATCCCGAGCTGTGCGTCAAGATGGACAAGCTGCTCGATATGCTCGAGGACAACGACGACGTGCAGAACGTCTGGCACAACTGGGAGCGCGACGAGGACTGATGTCCGTGCAACACCTTTGACCCTTGCATGACTTCCATGAGAACGGAGGATGAAGGCGATGGCGGAGCTTCGCTATGAACAGGTCGGTCGGGTACACCGAAATGTATATGTGGTCGGCTCACCCGTGATGGTGGTGGTGGCCGCCCAGCTGAACGATCGCTATTCGGGCACGCGGCTGGTACAGATCAAATTCCAGAACATCGGCGACAAGGACATTGCGTCGCTTCGCGTGCGCATTCAGCCCGTGGACGATCAGGCAGAGACGCTCGGCGAAGCCATCGAGAATACCTATGAGGAGCTCGAAGCCGCTCACGGAGCGCTGTTCGGTCAGCAGTATGTGACAGTGCTTCCCGACTACACGACCGCCGACTTTCAGCTTCGCGTGACCGCGGTCACCTTTGCCGACGGCGAGGAGTGGCACGCGGACGAGAGCGAATGGATGCCGCTGGAGGATCCGCAACCGCTGTCGCGTGCGGTGCCGACCCATCTCATCGGATTTTTCCGCGAACAGCACGGCGAGCACGCGTGCGTGCAGTATACCGAGATCGAGGATCTGTGGTACTGCCTGTGCGGCACGATGATGCGCGACGAAAAAGAGACGTGCGAGCGTTGCGGACTCACCCGCGAGCAGGTCAAAACGCTCGATATTCCCGCGTGGGTCGCCGCCGAGGAGCAACGCATCGAGGATGAGCGCCTCGCGGCACAGGCCGCCGAGGAGGCACGCATCGCCAAGGAAAAACGCCGTCAGACGATCAAAAAAGCCGTCATCTGGTCGAGCGTCGCTGCGGCGTGTCTGTGTGTGCTGGTTTGTCTTGGTATTTTCTGGAAATCGATCGCTTACGGCGCGGCGGATATGCTTCTCAAGATGGATTCCTACAAGGCGTCGGAAGCGGTGTTTACCATGCTCGCCGAGCGGGATTTCAAGGACGCCGACGAGCGCGTGTGGGATGTGCGCACCGATTATGCCAAATCCCGCCTGAAGATGTATGACTATGAAGGAGCGGTGGAATGCTTCTCCGGCAATCAACGCTATCGTCTGATGAAGGACAGCAACATGGCGTCGCTGTTCCTGACGGGCGAATGGTACGACGACAACGGCAAGTATTATTTTGCCATGGATGATGACGGCGCGGTGCGCTACAACATCCCCGTCGTGACCGAGGCGACCGGCACGTATCTGATCGCGGACAGCTATTTTGTGCGCGAGAAGGAAAATGGCGAACCCGAAGTGCAGTGGCAGTTCCTCGTGGAGGACGCGGACACGATCATCGTCGTGTCGCAAAGCGGCGACGAGTTGGTCCTGCATCGGTACGGATAACCTATGTATGGTAAGCCGCGGCAACCGTGAATGTAAAAGCGGTGTCGCGGCTTTCTGTTCACATTCGGACGGGAGCTCCCGTCGCCACATCAAAAAGGAGAAATGATTTATGTCGAATATTACCTCAAAATCCGCATTCATTGCTATCGTCGGTTGCCCGAACGTCGGCAAATCGTCCCTGCTTAACCGCATGGTGGGACAAAAGGTCGCGATCGTGTCGGACAAACCGCAGACCACCCGCACCCGCATCATGGGCGTGGTGACCAAGGACGAAACCCAGATGGTGTTTCTGGACACGCCCGGTCTTCATCGCCCCCGCACCCGCCTTGGGGATTACATGGTGAAATCCATCGGCGAAGCGGTCAGCAGTGTGGATGCCGCGATGCTGGTGGTGGAGCCGACCCCGCGCGTGCGCGAGGAGGAGCGGGAGCTGATCGCCCAGATGAAGCAAAGCCATATGCCGGCGGTGCTGGTGATCAACAAGACCGATCTTGTCAAGGAGAAGACCGATCTGCTTGCGTGCATGGCGGCGTACAAGGATGAATACGATTTTGAGGCAATTCTGCCGGTCAGCGCCGTCACGGGCGACGGCATCGAGGAGATGGAACGGGCGCTTGCAGGCTTTGCGATGGAAAGCCCGCACTTTTTCCCCGAGGATGCCATCAGCGATCAGCCCGAGCGGGTGCTCGCGTCCGAGCTCATCCGCGAGCAGATTCTGCGCGTGATGCGCGACGAAGTGCCGCACGGGGTCGCCGTAGTGACCGAGCAGTTCAAGGAAGGCACCACCACGTCGGGCGAGCCGATCATCCACATCGACTGCATCATTTATTGTGAGCGCGAATCCCACAAGGGTATGCTCATCGGCAAGGGCGGTGCGCGCCTGAAGGCGGTGTCCTCGGCGGCGCGCCGTGAAATGGAACAGCTCCTCGGCACGAAGGTGGATCTGAAGACCTGGATCAAGGTCAAAGAGGACTGGCGCAACCGACAGGGCTTGCTGACGGGCTTCGGCTATCAGCTGTAAGGCACGCATAAGACGGGGTGCATCGGCACACACTGTCCTTGAAAGGAAGTGGGCTTCGATGGATGACCGTCAATGGTGGCAGGTATTTGAAATGAGCGGACGCGTGGAGGATTATCTGCGTTACCGCCAGGCGGTGAATGCCGCCCGAAATGAGGAAGAGGAACATGGCACTGACAGCCAAAGGACTGATCGTGAGGGAGAATCCCGTGGGTGAAGCGGATCGCTTTGTCACGATCCTCACCGATCAATTCGGATTGATCCGCGCGTCGGTGCGCGGTGCCAGACGCATCAACAGCCGTTCGGGTGCCGCCACGCGACTGCTGTCGTATGCGCGGTTGTCGCTCGTCAAAGGACGCGACAAATACATTGTAGACACCGCCGTACCCGAGCGTGTCTTTTTTGCGACGGGCGGCAGTGTGGAACAGCTGGCGCTCGCGCAGTACTTTTGTGAGCTTTTCGCGGCGGTCGCGCCGCGGGAGGAGGAAGCCGCCCCGTTTTTGCAGTTGTTGCTCAATGCCCTGCATCTGCTGGAAAAAGGTGAGGATCGGGACCGCATCAAGGCGGTTGCCGAGTGGCGGTTGATGGCGATGGCGGGCTATGAGCCCGACGTTCACACCTGCCGTTGCGGGCAGGCGGCAGGCGGGATCTATTTTCATCCCGTCAGCGGTACGCTTTGCTGTGACCGATGCCGCGAGCAGGGCAGTCTGCCGCTCACGGCGGGCGCGTATGAAGCGATGCGCCACGTGCTGTACGGCGACAGCGCCAAAATCTTTTCGTTCCGTTTGCCGACGGAAGCGACCGTCAGTTTTGCCGCCGCGGCACAGGCGTTTGTGCTGTGTCAGCTGTCGCGCCGCTTTCAGACGCTGGAGTTTTACAACGAACTATCGTCCCCGCCTTTTGGATGATGCCAAAGCGCGGACGTAACGGAGGAACCATGATGAACCAATCGTCCGCTCCTGCGTTGGAGCTGGAAAAAATCTTACATATGCTGGCGGAAAAAACCGCCTCTGCCGATGCCGCGCAGGCGGCGCTCGGCTTGTGTCCGTCGCCGTATCTCGGCGAAGCGGAGCGCCTGCTTCAGGAAACGGATGACGCGCTTCGCCTGACGGCGAGCTACGGCTCACCGTCCTTCGGACACCCGAAAAATATCAAAAACGCCCTGCGCCGCGCGGATGCGGGCGCGGTGCTGTCCTTGCGCGAACTGCTGGATATCGCGTATTTCCTGCGCACCGTGCGTGCGCTTTGCGAATGGAAGGCGCGGTGTGAGAATGTCTCGACGGTGCTGGACGATCGCTTTGACGCGTTGTCTCCCAACCGCTTTCTGGAGGAGCGCATCTCGCTAACCGTGACCACCGACGAGGAAATCGCCGATTCCGCTTCGGCGGAGCTCGCGTCCATCCGTCGCAAAATGCGCGCGGCATCCCAGCGTGTGCGCGACCAGCTGGATAAAATGGTGCGCTCGCCTGCCTATCAGAAGCTCCTGCAGGATCCCATCGTGACCATCCGCGGCGGACGGTTTGTTGTTCCCGTCAAGGCGGAGCATCGCTCGGAGGTACCCGGTCTGGTGCACGATACGTCGGCATCGGGCGCAACGGTGTTTGTCGAGCCGATGGGCGCGGTGGAAGCCAACAACGAGCTGAAGGTGTTGTTGTCCAAAGAGGAAGCCGAAATCGAGCGCATTCTGACGGTGCTTTGCGCGGACGTCGGCGGCTTTGCCGATGCGCTTTGCGGGCAATACGACGTGATGGTCGAGCTGGACCTGATTTTTGCCAAAGCGTCGCTCGGGTACGATATGAAGGCGATGAAACCGACCCTGTCTGACGACGGCGTGATCGTGCTCAAGGCGGCGCGTCACCCGCTCATTGCGAAGGACAAGGTTGTGCCGATCGATGTTTCGCTCGGAGAGACGTTTGACACGCTGGTGATCACCGGCCCGAACACGGGCGGTAAAACCGTCACGCTCAAAACCATTGGGTTGCTGACCCAGATGGTGGGATGCGGTCTGTTGCCGCCCTGCGCGGACGGCAGTCATCTGTCGGTATTTGACCATGTGCTTGTGGATATCGGTGACGAGCAATCCATTGAACAGAATCTGTCCACCTTCTCGGCGCACATGACCAATGTCGCGCGGATTCTGGGCACCGCCGACGAGCGGTCGCTGGTGCTTCTCGACGAGCTGGGATCGGGCACCGATCCCGTGGAGGGTGCGGCGCTTGCCACGGCGATTCTTGAACAGCTTCGTGCTCAGGGTGCGCGCATTGCCGCGACCACCCACTACGCCGAGCTCAAAGCCTACGCGATCCACACCGACGGCGTGGAAAACGGCAGTTGTGAATTTGATGTCGCGTCGCTTCGCCCGACCTATCGTCTGATCGTCGGCACCATCGGGCGCTCCAATGCGTTTGCGATTTCGCGGCGGCTGGGTATCAGCGAGATGCTGATTGACCGCGCGAAAGCATTGGTGAGCGGGGAGGATCGCCATCTGGAGGATGTGGTGGTGCGTCTGGAAGAACGCCGCCGTCGTCTGGAGGAGGAACTGAAAACCGCCAAGGAAGCACGTCAACGTGCCGAAACGGAGGGGATGCACACCCGCGAACAGCTTGCCCGAGCCCGCATGGAGCAGGATAAACTGCTCGAGGATGCGAAGCGCGAAGCGGATCGCATCACGCAGAAGGCGCGTCTGGAGGCGGAACGGTTGCTCGATGAGCTCGAAGCCATGCGCAAGCAAAGCCGTCAGGGCGCCAAGGAAGCGCAGACGGCGAAAACCGATCTGCGTCGGAAACTGAAAGATCTTGACGAAACGCTCGACCCCGTGAAGCAGGCGCCGTCCAACAGCGGCTATGTCCTGCCGCGCCCGCTGAAGGTGGGGGACGACGTGCTGATCTTTGATATCGATAAAAAAGCAACCGTGCTCTCGCTTCCCGATGCCAATGGACAGGTGGAGGTGCAGGCGGGCATCATCCGCACCCGCGTCAAGCTTGACAATCTGCGGCTGATCGAGAAGACATCCGCCGCCAAAAAAGGACAGGTGCAACGACAGACCACCTCCCGCGCGGAGCGCAGTGCGAAGACCGATCTGGATCTGCGCGGTATGGCGTGCGACGAGGGTCTGCTGATGGTGGACGAATTCATCGACAACGCCGTCATGGCGGGCATCCCGCAAATCACCGTGATCCACGGCAAAGGCACGGGCGTGCTTCGCGCCGCCGTGCAACAGCATCTGCGCCGCCACCCGAGCGTTAAAAGCTATCGCCTGGGCACGTACGGCGAAGGCGAAACCGGCGTCACCATCGTGGAACTGAAATAAAGGATGCGCATCTCTCTTTTACGCAAAGAAAAACCGAACGCCGTTTTCAACACGGGCGTTCGGTTTTCTGCATATACAGTATACCACAAAATTTTTACATTTACAAGACTTGTACTGTACGCGCAAAGCGTGTAGAATAAAGAAAGATATCGTGCAACTACGGCTTGCAAACGACGAGTAGGTTTATGAATGCCGTGCGCTGAGCGGACAGCACCGGGAATCATAAAATCAAAGGAGAGAATACTATGAAAACTTTAAAATCGGTCGTATGCGCGTTGTTGGCGGTAAGCTTGGTATTGCTGTGCGGATGCACGGCAAAAACGGAAGGTACGCCGCTGTTTCCCGCGGGCGAGGTGGAGATGATCCGTATCGTGTCGCTTCCCGACAAATACGATTATTTTTTGTATAATCAAAACGCCGCGCGGCTGGTGGAATATCTCGAAGACCTGACCCTCATTGCGGATTTTGAAGAAAATCCGGACCACTATAACGGCTTGGCATGGGTCATCACGTTGGTGTATGCCGACGGCTCGGAGCATCAGGTAGTCCATTTCGGCAACATGTTTATACGTGGCGACGATGCGACCTGGTACAAAATGCATTATGAAGAAGCGGCACAACTCGAGGTGCTGCTCGAAAAGCTGGTGGGCTTTACCTTTCCGTAAGAACAGCGTCCAACCGATCCTACACTAAGTGCGGGTCTTTGGAATAGAAGGATGTGAATCAATTGGCAAAACCAAAGAAAGACAAAACCGAAAAAGTGCCCGTACTTCCCAATCTGAAATACATACTCGGTCTGGTATGGTCGCATGAACGCGCGTTTCTCGTCGGGCAGATCGCCACGACCGCGATTTCCGCTGCCTTCCGCACCTTTTTCACGGTGGTGTTCATGCGCTATCTGTTCGGAGCGGACGGCATCGAACGCACCTTCCGCGAAGCCGCGACCTTTGTGTGGGTGGTGGGCATTGTGGAAACGATCCTGTGGGCATATCAGACCTATTTCTGGGAATATCAGGCACCGCTGGCGCGCACGCGTCTGCGTTACACACTCCATCGCCTGATGTTTCATAAAGCGGCGAACGTGGATGTGGAGTGCTATGAAACCCCTGAATTTTACGGCACCTACACCATGGCGGCAAACGAATCGAGCGACCGCGTGATGGAGATCATCCGTCAGGTGTCGGTGTGCTGTACATTTTCGTTTGCGGCGGTGTATACGGTCGCTACGATGGTGTCGATGGCGTGGTGGTCGGTCTTTTTCATGCTGTTGCCGCTTCTGGGCAACTGGCTGTTCGGACCGCGCGTCAATCAGCTCAATTACGAGCGGGATCAGAAACGCATCCCGTTCCAGCGGCGCTTTGACTACGTCAACCGCACCGCCTTTTTGCAAAAATATGCGGGCGAAATGCGCATGACCCGCCTGTTTTCCGTGCTGACAGGTACCTACGATACGGCGTATGACGGCGCTTGCCGCAACATCGACGACACGTCAAAGGAGCTGACACGCTGGGCACGCATCCGCAACATGCTGCTCTACCCGCTGGCGTTCGAGGGCATGGTGCTGACGGTGTCGTATGTGACCATTGTGCATCACGCGGTGCCGCTGGGAGACTTTGTGGTGCTGTCGTCGGCGATTATGAGCGCGGGCACGATGATCCGCTTCGTGACCAATGCGGCGACCGATCTCGGCAAGCAGTGCCTGTTTGTGCAGAATCTGCGGAAGTTTCTCGCCTATGAGCCGAAGATTCCCGAGGATCAGAAGGGATTGCCTGTTACGCTTCCTGTGCAGACCATTGAGCTTCGCGACGTGAGCTTCCGTTACGTCGGACAGGAGCGGGACGCGCTGTCGCATATCCATATGACGCTCAGAAGCGGCGAAAAGGTCGCGATCGTCGGCTTTAACGGCAGCGGTAAATCGACGCTCGTCAAGCTCATCATGCGGCTGTATGACCCGACAGAGGGTGTGATTCTTCTCAACGGTGTGGATATCCGTGAATACGATGTCCATGAATACCGCATGCTCATCGGTGCGGCGTTTCAGGATTTTGCGATGTTCTCCGCCTCGGTGCTGGAGAATGTGATGCTGTCGCGCGTACCGGAGGATCGTCGTGAGGCGGCGATCGCGGCGCTTCGCGAAAGCGGTGTGCTCGACAAGGCGCAGTCGCTCGAACACGGTGTCGACACCCGTCTGACCCGCGAGTTCGACGAAAAGGGTGCGGTGCTGTCGGGCGGCGAACAACAGAAGATTGCCGTTGCCCGTGCTTTTGCCAAAGCGAGCCCCGTGGTGATTCTGGACGAGCCGTCGTCGGCACTCGACCCGATCGCTGAATATCAGATGTATGAAACCATCATGCGGCTGTGCTCGGAATGCGATCCCGAAAAGGGCAAGATCGCGATCATCATTTCGCACCGCCTGTCCTCGGCGGCACTGTCCGATCACGTGTATATGCTGGCGGGCGGCGAACTCATCGAGCACGGCACGCACAAGGCGTTGCTGGCACAAAACGGTGCCTATGCGGAAATGTTCCGCAAGCAGGCGAAGGCTTACCTCGTGCAGGACGGAGAGGTGGTGAGCGGCGATGGCGTGGTATAACAAACCGATTCCGAAGGATCAGCGTCCGTCGGTGAAAAAGACGCTGAAAAACTGCGGCTTTGCGATCGGCTGGCTGTTCCGCATCAGCCCGCTGTATGTGATTCTGAAGGTGATCGCCTCCATCGATTCACTCGTCATTCTGGTGCTCGAAAACACCTTCCTCATTTCCTACATCATCAAGGTGGTGGAGGAAGGCCGTCCCTTCACGGACATCTTCCCGATGTTCATTCCCATCGCGGCGATCGTCGTGTTTAACATGCTGGTCTTCTCGTGGGTAGAAATCAAGATCTTCCCGAAAGCCGAGGAAAAGATCAACAAGGAAATGAAGCTGACGCTGTACCGCAAGGCGGCGGCAATGGATATGGCGCGGTACGATGACCCGGCGTTTTATAACGATTTTGTGTGGGCGATGCAGGAAGCCCCTGCGCACGTGTTCAAGGTGCTGGAAACGTTTGCAACGGTCTGCAGTACGATCTCCCTGATCCTGCTGATGGGCGGTTACGTCATCAGCACCGATCCGGTCGGACTGATCTTTGTCGCAGTGTCGATGACGATCACGCTTCTGCTCGGTTTAAAGCAGAACAAGCGCATGATGATGCGCGAGGAGGAGCGCGTGCCCATCAGCCGCCGCGCCGATTATATCAAGCGCGTGTTTTATCTGGCGGATTACGCGAAGGATCTGCGTATGGGCGAGATGCACGACATGCTTTATGATGACTTCGATGAATCGGAGGAAGAAGAGGTCGTCGCTGTGAAAAAGCACGCGAAGCCGCTGTTCCTGATGCGGTTTTTCAGCGGCATCAGCTGGGACATTCTGCCGTTTGACGTGGCGTACATGACGTATCTGCTGTATCAGACGTTGGTGACAGGGACGCTGGAATACAGCGCGCTCTATGCGCTGTATCGGTCGACGAGCAGTCTGCAGAATGACCTGTCGTGGACGACGCATCTCATTCCCGAGTTCCAACAGCACGCGCTCTACATCGACAAATTGCTGACCTTCCTGAACACCGAACGGCAGTTGCCCGATGACGGCACCGCGCCGATGCCGCAAGCGGGCGCGTACCGCCTGACCGATGTGCGGTTTGCCTATCCGAATGTGGAGGAGGATACGCTCAAGGGCATATCCATGACTCTGCCGCACGGCTCAAAAATCGCGTTTGTCGGCTACAACGGTGCGGGCAAATCCACCCTTGTCAAACTGCTCATGCGGTTGTATGACCCGACCGACGGCGAGATCTGCTACGACGAACGCCCGCTCGGGGAGTATCCGCTTATCGCGTACCGCTCGAAGGTCGCGGTGCTGTTCCAGGATTATCAGATCATCGCCGCTACCCTCGCCGAAAATGTGACGATGGGCGAGGAGGTCGACGAAGCACGCGTGCTCGACGTACTGCACAAGGTGGGCTTTGACGAGGTGCTTGCCACCCTGCCGCTCGGCATCCATACGCCGCTGACCAAGGAATTTGACGACGAAGGCGTCAACCTGTCAGGCGGCGAGGCGCAGAAGATTGCGATTGCCCGCGTGCTGTACAGCAACGCGCAGGTGCTCATCCTCGATGAGCCGTCGTCGGCGCTCGACCCGCTGTCGGAGTATCGGTTGAATGAAACCATCCGGGAGCTGGCGACCGACAAAACGGTGATCTTCATTTCCCACCGTTTGTCCACCACCCGCATGGCGGACACCATCTTCATGCTGGAGGATGGACGGATCATCGAGCAGGGATCGCACGACGCGCTGATGGCGCAAGACGGCAAATACGCCGCCATGTTCCGCCTGCAAGCCGAAAAATACCGATAAGACACAAAAAACGCGCTCACAGGCGATGGTCTGTGAGCGCTTTGGCGTTTTCGGTTATGCGTGCGGGTCGGTCACGGCAAACGGTGTGTTGACGGCATCGGTCGCGGCGCGAACGGCGGCGATGCGCTCTTCGTCGGTGATGATTAACGGGTTGCCGTCGGGATCGGTAGTGGGGGTCCATGTCACTCCCGACAGGTCCATACCTGTGATCGCTTTGACAAAGGTCAGCGCCGCGACGTAGCGTCCGAAGCCGAACGATAGGTGGTAGTTGTCCCGCGTTACGGGGATGCCGAGCTTCATGGCGCGGGCGTTCTGGATGGCGGTGCCCGTCGGACATACGATGTCGATCCCCTCGGTGGGCACGACTGTCTCGGCGGTGCGATGGACCACCGCGTTATAGTATGCCTTCCGGTTGTTGCCGAAGGCGATCATTTCCTCGTGGGAATTGACCTCCCCGACCCACGTCATATTGAACACCACGGTGGCGTCGGGAGCGAGTGCACGGATGCCCTGCACCAGTGCAGGAAGTTGGTCGTAGGAGGCTTCGTCGGCATAGCGTGAGCCGTCGCCCGTGCCGTGCTGAATGGCGATGACATCCCAGTCGTCGCTTTCGATGGTCGGCTTGATACCCTTGCCGACCGACGAGTGCCATCCGTCGCCGACGTTTTCAAACAACTCGTAGATGCGCAGATCCTCCGTCAGGTTGCGATGATGGCGGCGAATGGAACACCCGCCGATATACAGCACATTCAGTTTGATGTCCTCGACCCCGAGATCGGTGGCAATACCCGCGACGTGCTCCATCGTGTCCACAGCAAAGCTGTTGCCGATAAACAGCACCTTTAAGGATGCAGGCGGCGCGGGAGAGGCGACACCGCAGGAGGATAACGCCAACGATGCGGTCAGGGTGACAGCGGCCGCGGCGGCGGCGAGCTTTTTCATATACGATCCCTCCGATAAAACATTGACGAGAGCCGCACCCGGGATGGGTCCGATTCTCGTCAACCGTGTTTTACAGTTTCACGCGGCGCGCATTCTCGGCGGCGCGTTCGAGCATCGGTGCAAAGTCAAACGCCGCTTCCGCTTCGTCGAGCATACCGAGCGTCGGACGGGTGCGGGGATGGCGGGGGGTAAAGACGGTGCAACAATCCTCGTAGGGTTGGATGGAAATGTCAAAGGTATCGATCTTGCGGGCGATGCGGATGATTTCCTCCTTGTCCATGCCGATCACGGGACGGAACACGGGAAGGGTCGCCACCGCATCGGTGCAGGCAAGCGCAGGGATGGTCTGACTGGCAACCTGACCGAGGCTTTCGCCCGTGATCAGAGCGCCGCATTCCTCGCGCTCGGCGATCATCGACGCGATACGCATCATCATGCGGCGCATCACCAGGGTAAACAGCTCTTCTGGACAATGATCGCGGATGGCTTCCTGCAGTTCCGTAAACGGCACGGTGAACATACGGATGTGTCCCGCGTATTGACTGACCTGACGGAGCAGTTCGCACACCTTTTCTTCCGCGCGCTCGCTGGTGTAGGGCGGCGACGCGAAGTGGATCGCGGTCAGCGCAATGCCGCGTTTCGCCATCATATAGGCGGCGACGGGCGAATCAATGCCGCCCGAAATCAGAATGGCGGCTTTGCCGGCGGTGCCGACGGGCATGCCGCCCGCACCGGGAAGCTGGCGCGTGTGAATGTACGCGCCGAAGTCGCGCACCTCCACGTTTACGACCACGTCGGGGTTATGCACGTCCACCTTGAGGTGGGGGAAGGCTTCGAGGATCGCCCCGCCGACTTCGCGGCTGATGACGGGCGACGGATGCGGGAAGGTCTTGTCGGCGCGCTTGGACTCCACCTTGAAGGTCTTGGCATCCCGCAGGCTGTCTGCGAGATACAGCGGCGCTTCGCGTTCGATGACGGCGAGATCCTTTTCCACGACCTTGGCGCGGGAATAGGCGGCAATGCCGAACACCTGCGACACGGAATGTGCCGCTTCCTCCATGTCCGCCCACTCGTCGAGCGGCTCGACATAGATGGTGGATTGCGATTTGCGGATCTGAAAGTGACCGACGCTCTTCAGGCGACGGCGCAGATTTTTAAGCAATACCGCTTCAAACGTACCGCGGTTGAGACCTTTGAGTGCCAGCTCACCGTTTTTGATGAGCAGGATCTCTTCGGGAATATAGGACATAAGGCATTCTCCTTGAAGATATGGTGATCAGGCTTCGGGCACCGCAAACGCTTCCGTAGGATCCGATTCGGGCGGAGCGGCGGTTGTGGTGGTTGTGGGAAGCGTGGTGGTCGTCGTCGTTGTGCGCGTGGTGGTTGCAGTCGTGGCGCGGGCGCGCACGTTCACCGTAAAGCCGGCGTGCAGGTTGCCGTAATGCACCACCACGTAGCACGTGCCGGGACGCGAGCTGTCGAAGCCCTCCACCGCGCAGTGACGCGGGTTGATGGTCACGCGGGTACCGTTGGAATAGTAGCCCGTGATATAGGTGCGGTCGTAGGCAAATTCGTCGCCGACATAGTAGTTGGCGGGCGTCGAGGTGACGCTGAACGATTGCAGGTATGCCGCTGTGGTCGGCGGGTTGGTCACGACAGGCACGGTGGTGATCGTTGTCAGGGACGGCATCGTGGTCGTGGTTGTCGTGGTCGTTTCCGCAACCACCGAGGAAATCAGACCGTAGGTGCCGTTGTTGGTGTAGTAGGGGAAGGTCGTGGTGGTGCCGCCGTTCACATTCGTCGACGTCGACAGATATTGCATCAGCGAATCCAGCGGTTGAATGACGTAGTTCGCGTCGATATAATACGGATGAGGCACCTGACCGCGGTTGGTGTACCACGCATAGGGCATCAGCGCGTCGGTGTTGTCCACGATCTTGGACACGTCGGTGTTCGGGTCTTCGCCCTCGCGCACGCGGCGCGCGACAACTACGGTGCGACCGTCGTTGAAGCGCACGTCGCTGTACACCGTGCAGGTGGACAGCGTGACGATCTCGTCATCGGGGCGCAGATCCACGTCGCCGTACACATACAGCGAACGCGCGAGGATTTCCGACAGGAAGGTCGCGAAATCCACGTTGTCGACAAAGTCGGTGCGCAGATAGCCGAACGGGATGCCGTCGTTTTTATCGTTGTTGACCACCATGACGGCGAAGACCTTGTACTGCGCTTCGTCAAACAGGGTGTTCATCTTGAAGGTCGGCGCGAGGCGGGCATATTCCACGCCGTCAAGCATGGTGTTGAGTCCTGCAAACATCTGACCGCTGGCCATGTTGTGACCGTAGATGATGGCGTTGCGGTTGACCGCTTCCTTCGAGCTGAAATCGTTGCGGTAGTCATAGAACAGCGTGCCGTTTTTGTTGTACGCTTTGTAGAAGTCGTGGAACAGGTAATAATCGTTGTCCGCGGCCTGCATGATGGGATATTCCACATCGAGCATCTGTCCGTCGGAGGAGTGATAGGAGATCCAGCCGCGCACGTCGGGATTCTGGTAATACAGCTTTTTAAATGCGCTGTCCATGCCTTCGGGATAGGGGAAGTTCATTTCCTCTTCGTTGAGCACGGGCTCGGCATCGGGAGAGTACGCTTCGATGAGGGTGTCGGCGATGACCTGGTTCTTCTGCGGAATCAGAATGAGGTCGTCCACCAGATAGGTGGCGGCACCGATAAACACCAGAATGCCCAGCACCATGATGCACTTGCGCACCATGTCAAACGGTGTGTCGCCGACGCACGGAAAGACAGCGTTCAGAAAACGCATGAACGCGTTGCGCTTGGGTGCGGGCGGACGGTCGTCGGCGGGCGCGTCTTCTGCCGCGGGAGTGCCTTCGGCGGAAGTGCTCATTTCGGCGAGCTCCTCCATCGGGGTGGCGCTCTTGGGCATCGGCGCCGCGGTCAGGGCGTCGGCGGTGCCGGTTGCGATCGGCTCCACGATGGTCGCTTCCGCACCGCTCACAGGAGCGGCATCCGCGGCGGGCGCATCTTTGTCTGCGGCGGGCGCGTCGGTACGGAACTCCTCGAGCATGCTGTCGATGTCGGGAGCATCGTCCATTTTGAAAAATTTCAAATCCTTATCTTCCATGGAGAATCCTGCCTTTCTGTTCGGGCTTGAACGGTCAGTGGGCGCGAGCGAGCGAAGCAATGGCTTCCCGGAGCGCCGTTAGGAATGCGTCTATATCGTCGGTGGTGTTATCCGCGCACAGGCTGATACGCAAGGCGCTTTGTATCTCTTCGGGTGGTAGCCCGATCGCTTTCAGTACATGGCTGTCGTGTCCCTTGGCACACGCCGATCCTGCGGAAACGTAAATGCCGCGTTCGGCAAGAAAGTGCACGAGGGTTTCGCTTTTGAATCCGCGCACCGACAGGCTGAGAATATACGGTACGGCGTGGGTCGGACGATGGATCACAACCTCGTCCATCGTACGCAGGCCGTCCAACGCACGATCCAGCAATGTTTGGGTGTGCGTGAGGAATGCGGGGGACGGCGGGAGCGCGCGAAGCGCCGCGCCGAAGCCGGCAATGGCAGGAACCGCTTCGGTACCCGAGCGGATGGTCTGCTCCTGTCCGCCGCCGTAGGTGCGGGAAACCAGGCGCACGCCCTGCTTGATATATAAAGCACCGGCGCCTTTGGGCGCGTGGAGCTTGTGACCGCTGATGCTGATGGTATCCGCGTCCAGCGAGCGGGCGCTGAAGGGCAGTTTGCCTGCCGCCTGCACCGCGTCGCAGTGGATGTGCGCTTTGGGGGCGCGTCGGCGGATCATGGGAATCGCTTTGGCGAGCGGCAACTGTGTGCCGAGTTCGTTGTTGACGAGCATCGCCGCAAACAGAATCGTATCTTCGCGGCAGGCATCGGCGAGCGCGGATGCGTCGTAATCGCCGTTGGTATCGGGGGCGACCACGGTCAGCTCGTAGCCTTCGCGCTCAAGCTGTTTCATTGCTTCCAGCACCGACGGATGCTCGATGGCGGTGGTGACGATGTGATGCCCCTCGCGGCGTCTGGCGGCGGCCGCGCCGAACAATGCCATATTGTTCGCTTCTGTGCCGCCCGACGTGAAGACGATGCGGTTCAGGTCACTGCCGGCGTCGTGGAGCTTCAGCAGGGATGCCGTCGCACGGCGCGCATCGGTCACCGTCTGCGCAGCGCGGATGCCGAGCGTATGCAGGGAGGAAGGGTTGCCGTACTGTTCCGTCATCGCGTCGACGGCGGCTTCCACAGCCGCTTGGCACGGTCTGGTGGTAGCACTGTTGTCAAGATACACGTGCACGGCTTGTCCTCCTTCCAAAAGCTCATATTTAATCAGTATATATTATACATGATTGTTTTCCATATGACAACCGTTAAAGGGAACAGAATTTGAAAAAATTTTGTAACAAAACCGCGCACTTTCCAAAAAATTAACAAATCTGTAAAAAGAAATTCGAAAAAAACGGTAGCAATTTTACGAAAAGTAGGATACAATGATAACAGACACCATAATTCGACAGGAGGGACAACATACAATGAAGCAAGTTTTGACGATTATCGGTATCATTGCAGCGGTTGCCGCCGTTGCCGTGGCGGTGTTGAAGTTCCTGCCCGCACCGCCCTCGATTCGCGAGGACTTCACCTGCGAATAACTCCAAGCCAAAAAAAGCGTACGCTTTCTTCTCGGAAGCGTACGCTTTTTGCTGTTTATTTGTTCCAGTCGGGGAACCGCAGGCGGATGTATTGTTCAATCACGTCGGCGGTTTCTTCGTAGCCGATATGGCTGGAATTAATGGACAATTCGTAGTTGCGCGAATCGCCCCATTTGGTGGTGCAGTAGTGGTTGTGATACTGCTTTCTCTTGCGGTTGGTCACCTGCATCAGGGCTTCGGCGTCCTCGGCAGACAGGTTGTACAGGCGACGGATACGGTCACGCTTTTTCTCGTGATCGCCGATGATAAACACCGACACGAGAGCCGGATCACCGCGCAGGATCTCCTCGGCGCAACGCCCGACGATGACGAAGGATTCGCCGTCGGCCGCTTTGCGGCGGATAAAATCAAACTGCATCTGGGCGATGTTGTATTGCGGCGAACTGCTGTGTCCTTTGACGGTGCGATGGAACAGACGCGCGCGCGGCAGTTCGTCGTATTTTTTGAGGTTCGCCACATCAATGTTTTTACCGGCGCAGATTTCCTGCAGGAGATTGTAGTCAAACAGGGGGAGCTCGAAACGCTCAGCGAGCATTTCCGCAATCAGGTGACCGCCGCTGCCGAATTCACGGCCGAGGGAGATAATCAATTGTTCGCTCATAAATGACAAATCCTTCCTTCTGTTAAATCAATCCGTAACGGAACAATACGGTGACGGTAGTGATCAGCATGACAATGATGGTGGCAGGCGCCATGTATTTGCAGTATTTACCCCAGCCGATGGGATAGCCTTCCTTAGCGGCAATCGAGGTGCCGACCACGTTGGCGGAGGCGCCGATGGGGGTGGCGGAGCCGCCGATGTCGGGGCCCATGGCAAGCGAATAGGCGAGAATGTTGATGTCGATGCCGGAGCTGGCCGCCAGTGCTTTGATGACAGGCACCATCGTCGCGGCGAACGGAATGTTATCGACAAACGCACTGGCTACAGCGGGGACCCAGATGATGATGATGACCATCAGCACGAAGTTATCGCCGCACAGCTTCTGAATGAAATCGGAGATGATCACCAGCACGCCGGTTTCTTCCAGACCTGCCACAACGATGAACAGACCGACAAAGAAGAGCAAGGTCTTATAGTCCACCAGCTTGAGAAGATGACCGGCATGGCGGGCGTTGGCAAGCAGGGTGACAACCGCGGTGAAGGTGCCGATGGAGGCGACGCTCAGGTGCGTCATGGAGTGGGTGACCAGCAACACGACCGTCACAAGGAAGATTACGATGCTCACCGCAAAACCGCGCTTATCGGTGATGACCGACGCGGGCGCGGGCATGGATTCGGGGTCGATGATACTGCCCGTGTTGCGGTATTCCTTGCGGAAGCAGATGTAGAAGAAAGCAATGACGAATACCAGCGCCAGCAGGGCGATCAGACCGGTGTTGACGAGGAAATCAAAGAAGCTCAGGTGAAGCGCCGTGCCGATGATGATGTTCGGAGGGTCGCCGCACATGGTGGCGGAGCCGCCGAGGTTGGCGCAGAAGATTTCCGCGAGGATCATGGGGACGGGGTTGAATTTCAGCAGGTGCGCCAGTTCGATCGTGATGGCGGCAAGGAACAGGATCACGGTGATGCTGTCGATGAACATCGCCAGACACGACGACATGATCATGAATACAAGGAAGATCGGCATCGGCTTGTATTTGACCGCTTTGGCGAGCGTCATGCACAGCCAGCGGAAGAAGCCGACCCGCGCCATGCCTTCGACCATGACCATCATACCTGCCAGGAAAATGATGGTGGCCCAGTCGATACCGCCGGCGTGTTCGGATTCGCCCCACCAGAAGCCGAGTTCACCGAGGGAGCGGAGGTTGATTACGTGCCACATGGTTTCAAAGTTCCAGCTCTGACAAAAACCGAACACGAAGATCATGACCGCCGCGCCGCAAACCAGCGTAGTGATGTGCTTTTCAATTTTTTCTGTGATGACCAGCGCGAACATAACAACAAAGATCGCGATGGCAACAATTTGTGCAGCCATACGTCTATCCTCCGCTTTCTCAAGCATTCTTCTCAAACGGGATATATATTAAATATGAATAATATAAGAACAAGCACGCTTTATTATAGCGCCGCCTATTTCTAAAATCAACCGTCGAAATGACGGTTTTTTGATAAAAAAACCGCACTTCCTTGTGAAATATCCTAACACGGCATTGACAAGGCGCCGGGACTTGGGATACTATAGAAAGCAGAACAGCGAAAGGCGGGGAAGGCGATGCGGTGTGACGGAGTGATACTGGATATGGACGGCACGCTTCTGGATTCACTCGCGGCGTGGGTAACGGCGGGTGAGGCATATTTACAAAGCCGTGGCATCGTACCGCGCGGCGATCCGCAGGATTCGCTTATGGCGCAGGACATGCCGTCGCTGGCGAGGCATTTTCAGCGGTCCTACGGCATTGATGAACCGGTGGACGCGATCGTGCAGGGCTTCAAGGAGCAGGTGCGGCGGTCGTATGCCGCCGATGCTGTGGCGAAAGACGGCGCCGAAGCATTTTTGCGGCATCTGCGGGACGCAGGCGTGCGGGTGTGCGTTGCCACCGCGACCGATCGGGAGCTGGCGTGCCCCGTGCTGGAAAAGTGCGGGCTGATGCCGTATATCGAGCAGGTGTTCACCGCCGCCGAGATAGCACCGAAAAGCGAGCCGACCATGTTTCTGGCGGCGGCGCAGTGGATGCACACGCCCGTGGCGACCACATGGGTGTTCGAGGATTCCTCCTATGCGATCCGTACCGCCCGGGCGGCGGGCTTTCCCGTGTGCGGGGTGCAGGACCGTTTTCAGCGAAACCCCGAGCGGGTCAAAGCGCTCGCCGACCTGTATATACAGTCGTTTGAGCAGATACGCAGAAATGCGGCGGGAATGCTTGAATTTTGCGGCGGTTCGTGATACACTGAAGATATGGATAATCCCCTGATAAGAAAGGAGCGATTCCCTTGATGAAACGTTGGTTTGTCGGCGTGTTGGCGGTATGCCTGTTGTTGGCGGCGGTGCCGATGACGATGGGCGTGTCCGCAGAGGCGAAAACGTACAATTTTACCCAACTGGAAGGCTACTACAAAACGCAAGGTCGTGTGGAGGTTGAAGCGTCGGCGCTCAACATGGACACGTCGTCCTCCGGATTTGAATTCTATTTCTACGGCAGCGGCGACGTGGTGATGGGTGCGGATTACAAATGCACCTACACGAACAATATGTTCCTGACGGTGATCGTGGACGGCGTGCGCCGTCGCGTTGAGATCACGAACACGTCGAGCGGCGTGTCACAGTATCAGCAGCTGACACTCGCGAGCGGTCTTGCCGAAGGCTATCACCATATTGAAGTTTACAAACAGACCGAGGCGAGCTCCGCGCTGATGACGGTGTGGGGCGTGACCTTCTCGGGCACGCCGATCGTGGCGCCTCCTGCGGATCGCTTCACGATGGAAGTGGTGGGCGACTCCATTTCGGGCGGCGCGAGCAACCTTGCCACCAACAGCACCGCGAACGCGAGCTATCCCGTGTACCAGGACGGTACGCAGACCTATGCCTATCTGACGGGTGAGGCGATCGGCGCGAACGTGCGTGTGACGCAGACGAGCGGCTACGGTTGCTGCGGCGGCTGGAACTCGCAGGGCACGGGACTCAACCTGCAGGATATGTATCCCTACACGTCCTACTGGCGCAACCATGAGAGCAGCGGTTTGTATGATTTCAATCCGCCCGCCGACATCGTGGTGATCAATCTCGGCACCAACGACTATTCGGCGGCGAAATACGGTCGCATCGATCTGACGCCTGCGCAGTTCAAAGCGGGCGCGATCAACCTGATGACCATGGCGAAAACGAAGAACAACGGCGCGAAGGTCGTGTGGTGCACCGGCATGATGGGCATCACCTATGAAGCGGAGCTCACGGCGGCGGTCGCGGAACTCGGCGGTGCCGCGGCGGGCTACTATTTCTGCATCCTGCCCGAGAACACGGAGGGCGGCGAGGGTCACCCGACGGTGCTCGGCCATCAGGCGGCGGCAGAGACGCTCACGTCGTTTTTGATTCAGTCGGTTCTGCCGGCAGATTATTCCGATAAGACGGCGGTGCTCCCGCAATTGAAGTCGGAGATCGAGCGTGCCAAAGAGATCGTCAATCCGAGCGTGGCGCTCACGCAGGCGCTGGCGCTCGCGCAGATGGAAGTCGACTGCCTTACCTCCGATCCGTATCGTCTCGGCTATCGCTATTACGAATTGAGAAGCGCCATCGACGGGTATGTCACGGGACTGGATCTGATGCCTGTCAGCGGTGTGACGACCGCGCCGAACACCAACGGGCACTACGTGTGGCCGTATTACGACCCCTCCGGCATCGTCACGTTGTATAAAGGCGGCGAGGGCGTGTACTGGCCGTATCTGCACACCGATTATGCGGCGGTAGTGGATCTGGACGCGACGCCTTATCTGACGCTGGAAACCTCCAGCAGTGCGGAATGGAATGTGCATATCGCGTTCAAGGGCGCGGACGGCACCCAGCACACCGTGACGGCCACCGAAGCGGCGGGCGAAACCGCCGTGAACTTCGCGCCCGATGCGACGCGAAAAACGATGACCATTCCGCTGGGCGAGTATATCAAGTCCTACGCCGATGCCAACGGATGCATCACCGTGGTCGGTTGTGACCTGTATGTGGTCGGCAACACCGATACACTTGTCACCTTCTACCGCTGTGCCATCACGAGCAATGACGGTGTACAGACGCCGCCGACCCCGACCGCCATCAGCAGCACGACCTATCCGATCGCGGACGGCGTTGTCTACCGCGTAGAGGCAGGCACAACGGCGATCGCACTGACCGCGGCAATGAACGATGCCGCCTATCTGCGTGTCGTGGACGAGCAGGGCAATCTCGCAGGCGGAGAACTTCGTACCGGTGTGCTGTTGCAGCTGGTTGTTGACGAGACGGTGGTCGACTCCGTGATCGTGTCGGTCATCGGCGACGTGACGGGCGACGGCAAGCTGTCGACGCTGGATGCCCGCGAAGCCATGCTGTGCAGTCTGCTGGACGGTCAAAACTGTTCGGCGGC
The DNA here is from genome assembly GCA_045540655.1 of Acutalibacteraceae bacterium. GTDB lineage: Bacteria > Bacillota > Clostridia > Oscillospirales > Acutalibacteraceae > RGIG1959. The sequence continues at coordinate 123 of JAZQHP010000137.1, read as the reverse complement.
AGAAATGAAAGCGGCCGATGAGAATAACAGCGGCGACGTCAGCACCACCGACGTGCGTAACATCCTGCTCAGAGCCCTTTCCGATTAAACAATATAGACAAAAACGCCCGCTCATTCGATGAG
>JAZQHP010000136.1:0-8205 GCA_045540655.1 Acutalibacteraceae bacterium | reverse complement strand
CGGTAATGTTAACAGCAGCGCAAAGGACGGCGGCAGCGCCTCCAACATCGTTATCAGCGAGAATGCACAGGTTACTGCTGAGAACACCAACGGCACCGGCAACGCCATCGGTGCAGGCGGCGGCGTATCAGATCACGCTCGATCGCGTGGTGGGCGAGCACCGCCTGCCCGATAACTGCATCGTGCTGGCGGCGGGCAACCGCACCACCGACAAATCGGTCGCGTTCAAGATGCCCAAGGCGCTTGCCAACCGCCTGCTTCACATCGAAGTGAACGGCAGTTTCAAGGCGTGGAAGGAATGGGCGATCCGCAGCGGCATTCACGATAAGGTGATCGGTTTTTTATCCTTCCGTCAGCAACATCTGATGGGATTCGATTCGTCGAGCGACGATCTCGCCTTCGCCACGCCGCGTTCGTGGGAAATGGTCAGCCGCCTGCTGTGCGCGGTCAGCGATGACGTGGACGCGATGTATCCGCTCATCGCGGGACTGGTCGGCGGCGGAACGGCGATTGAGTTTCGCACGTGGGCGGCGGTCTATAAGGATCTGCCGTCGATGGAGGACATCTTTGACGGGCGCATGCCGCCGCTTCCCCAAACCAGCGACGCGATGTACGCGCTGACCGCCGCGATGGTGGCGTACGCCCGCGAGCACAAGCACGACCTGACGCGCATCGCCCATTCCATCGCGTATGCCGACCGCATGCCGCCGGATTTTTCAACCGTGCTTCTCAAAGACTATATGTACATCGACAAGGATTACAAGCAGACGCTTATGACGATTCCGGCGTTTGCCAAATGGCTCCAATCGAAGGGACGGTTGCTCAGTGGCGTTGTCTGAACAGGATATCCGCGGATATATCAAGCGATTGCTTACGTCGCGTATGCGCCTGCTGTGTCATCACGGCTTTTTCGGTCTGCTCCTGATGCACATGCGCTACGCGGTCGATGAGGAGACCCCGACCGCCTATACCGACGGGCGACGGATCGTTTTCGGCACGGCATTTCTCGATTCCCTGTCCGACAGCGAGCTGGACTATGTGATGATGCACGAGGTGTTGCACGTCGTGTTACAGCATTGCCTGCGTGGCGATAATCTCGATCCCGAACGGTACAATATCGCGTGCGATATCGTCGTCAATTCCAACATTCTGATGGAAAACAACATGAATCGTCAGAGCATCACCCTGCGGCAGTTCGGCGAGTCGATGCACATCGCCCCCGACGGTAGAGAAGGGCATCTGTATACTGCCGAACAGGTGTATGCGATGTTGCCGCCGCCCAGCGGCAAGCCTGTGCCGCTTCCGGGCAGTCTGGCAAGCGGCGGCGGCCGCGCCGGGAAAGACGGCGACGGCGATGGCGACGGCGATGGTGATGGTGATGGTGGCTCATCGTGGGCAAAGGGACGCGCGCGGCGGGAAAAAGCCAAACGCGCTGTTGCCAAAGGCGGCTGGGACGATCACGGACACTGGAACGAAACCGAGGAGGACGATACCCTGCGGGATGTGTGGGTCAAGCGGGTGGAGGATGCCGCGGAGGCGATCCGTGTGCGGGATCCGTCGAATGCCCGCGGACTGTTGCCGATGTTTGCACAGCGGTTGCTCGGCGAGCTGCATCGGGCGCAGACTGACTGGCGGTCCATCCTGAACGATTTTGTGCAGGAGGAGATCAACGATTATTCCTTTTCGCCGCCTGACCGCCGTTTTGACGACAGCCCGTTTTACCTGCCCGATTACAACGAAAAAGAGGATGTCGTGAGTGACATCCTCTTTATGGTCGACACATCGGGGTCGATGTCCGACGCCATGATCACCGCGGCGTTTTCCGAAATCAAAGGGGCGATCGATCAGTTCGGCGGTAAGCTACAGGGCTTGCTCGGCTTTTTCGACGGCGCGATCATCGAGCCGGTTCCCTTTGAAGACGTCACAACGCTTCACGGGATTCAACCCGTCGGTGGCGGCGGCACGGACTTTCAGATTATCTTTGAATATGTAGCACAGTATATGCAGGATATGCGTCCCGCCTGTATTGTGATCCTCACGGACGGCTATGCGCCGTTCCCGCAGGAGCATCTGGCGATGGACATTCCCGTGCTGTGGCTTCTCAACAACGAGGTGGTGGAACCGCCGTGGGGCAAGGTGGCGCGCATCACGGTGAACTAGGGTGTCCGCCCACCGCTTGTGTCAGCTTTTCGTACAGCTTCACCATCGCGAGCGTGTCGAGTTTACAGTACGCCAGCAGTTGACGGCGTGCCGTCTCGCGTTCGGCGGGGGACATCGCTTTCATCTGCGGGAACAACGCCATCGCTTCGCCGCCGTTGTGCACCCCGTCGAGACGGTGATAATCCAGCGCGTCATCGTCGGGGAACAGTGCAGGCAGGACGCTTTTGATGGAGAAACTGCCGCCCATGGCGCGGTTGTAGTAACAACCCGACTGAAAGGGGACGAGCAGGTCGACGATGTGCGCTTCGATGGCGGTCAGATGTGCCGCGAGATCGGGAAACGCGGCGGCAAGCTCTTTGATGCGCCCGCATTCAAACGCTTTGTTGTAGGCGGTCACGCACACGTCCGTCGGAATATCCGCGCACAGCGATTCCGCCAGTGCGCGGCGGGGATCACCGTCGGGATCGGCGAGAAACTCGCGGTGAGAAAGGGTACCGTCCCGCTCCAGAATATGCAGGGAGTATTGAAACGGAATCTGCTGATACGGTGTTGTGCCGCGATAGGGCGGCACCGCCTCCTGTGAGGTTTCAAAATCCAGGAAATAGAGCGGGAACGACAGGGTATCGAGAAATTTGCCGATGCCGCCCTTGTCGATGAACGGCGGCTGATCGTGCAGAGCGTGCTCCATCTGCCGCCGTTGCTTGGCATTTTTGATGCCGCCGTTTTGCAACAGCTGTTCAAACGAAACCAGCCCTTGCCGATAAAAGGCGAGGGCTTTTTCAAACCCCAGGCGATACAGATCGAACACCGACGGTGTCGGCAGGGTGCGCGTGCAATAGTCCCAGAACGGACAGGCGTACGGATCGCGGCAATGCGAGCCGATGTCTGTGGCGGGTGCGGTGTCCATGGCATACACCGTTTTCGCGTCCGCGAGCAACCGCGGCACCTCCGCCATTCGCGCATCCACCTGTTCGGTGAGATCCGCAACGCAGAACAACGCCTGCACATCGAGTGTGTCGCCGCGCTCGTATTGCCCGTTCAGATGCACCAGATAGGTGCCCGTCACATGGACGCCGCACTGCTCGAGCACATATTTCTGATAGGACAGATCCACCGCGTAGATCGGTGACACATGGGTGGCGCTTTTGACCTCGTAAATCGCCCAGCCGTTACCGTCGCGCCGCAGAATATCCACCGCACAATACAGCCCGTCGGCATCGAACGAGGCTTCGCAGATGACGGGTGTTTCCTCCGCCATCAGAGCGGCGGTGCGTGTTTTCATTGTGTTCAGGTCGAGTGTGCCGTCGGCTTTGAACGCCGTCACCTCCACGAACGGTCCGAACAATCCCATAGCGAGATCGCCGACCTCGCTACCGCTGTCCATGCGGGCTTGCAGAGCGGTGTCTTCGGGGCGAAGTTCGGGTGCGTATTTGTCCAGCCACAGGCTTTTCGGGCATTGCCACAGGCGGCAATATTTCGATTTGGAAAAATAAAACATCAGTCAAAATACCCCTTATATGTCATAGTATGCGGGCTGTGAGGAAAGAGATAGTCATGCAGATCCATCAGATAATCGTCCGTCATGCTCGCGATGTAGTCGCATACGATCTGATTCGGCTCGGTCTGCTCATACGGGACCGCCCGCGCGTAATGCACGGCGTTGACGAAGGCGATGTGATGGGTGAAGATCGGCGACGCGGTACGGTGTGTGACCAGATCGTCCAGCAACCGCTCATACACCCGCGCCATGATGGGGCGTACAACGGTTTGCAGCGCCTCTTCCACCGCTTCACATTTATAGATGAGGGCGTAGTTGTCCGCTTTGGCTTTTTTGAGAGCTTCAAAATGGGCTTCATCCATGCGGATGTACGGCTGACCGTAGCTGTGCTCCACAATGTTGACGATCAGGTTATTGATGATCTCCGCGTTATAGGTGCCGATAGCACCGTCCTCGAAATCGCTGTTGCGGATCAGGCGGGCGCGTTCGGCGTCCTGTCGGTCTTTGCCGAGATATGCAATAATATCCGAAATGCGCATCACACATCCTTCGAGAGTGGAGGGAACGAGCTTTTTGATGTTGGCTTTATCCTGCATGCACGCTTCGATCAGACGGTCAAACGTATCAAAATCCGTCAGCGGCGCGGGATGATATTCACACAGCTCCATTTCGCCGTCGTGCGCGGCAATGCCACACAGTGTCTGCAGGCTGATGTTGTAGGGGAAGATGCCGTCCAGTACGCGCACCGATTGGATGTTGTGGCTGAAATGCCGCCCGGTATGCGCAAAGAGCAATTCGTCGAGAAAGGTTTCGCCCGCATGTCCGAACGGCGTGTGTCCGATATCGTGCCCCAGCGCCATTGCCTCGATCAGATCGAGATTGAGGTTGAGCGCTTTGCCGATGGTGCGCGCGATGCGGGATACGAGCTGTACGTGCAGACCGCGACGGGTGATGTCGTCGTTTTTGTAGAAGGAGAACACCTGCGTTTTATCGGCATAGCGGTTGTAATACGGGCAATGGATGATTTTGTCGATATCGCGGATAAAAGCGGTGCGAAGCACATTGGCACGATCGCGGTCGGGATACCGCCGCACCACACTTGCTTCATCGAATGCCACGGCAGGCGACGTTCCCGCGGCGCGATCGGCGGCAATACGCCGCATCCGTTCCTCGGATAATTGTTCGTATTTCAGCATAGCCAAGCCCCCTTTATGTTTTCAGTATAGCATAGTTTGTCGGTGTTTGCATGATAAACTGCAAAAAAACATTGACAGGGAAAAAAACTTGCGCTAATATAATGTATAGATATACTGGCATATTATGAAATCGGAGGAATATGGTTATGAAACACATCAGCAAAATCCTGCTTGCCGTTATGCTCATGATCTGCGTCATGGCGACATCCGTATGCGTGGCGTCGGCGGCGACCCCCGTCAGCCTGATGCCCACTGCCGAAAGCGGGTATAAGATCGTGTCCGGCGACGGCACGGTGACACTCGCGGACGGTGTGATGATCGTTGAGAATACGGGCGACGGCGACTTCCGCATTGAGATTGTCAACCCCGCGAAGTTCGATTATGCGGCGCTGCATACCCTGCATATGAAGTTTGAAGCGAAGACCGCATTCAAAATGGCGGTCCATGCGGTGAGCGACGACACCACGAGCGGCTGGGCAAACACTTCGGATAACTTTGCCGATCTGTTCACCATTGCCAACGACCGCGCCGCGGCAGGAAACTATGACGTCAATATGAAGGTCGGCGACGTGACGACGGCGATTGTCGACAAATCGTCGGTGCATTTCGAGCAGTTCATTATTGTGCTCACCGGCAAAGGCACCATGACCATCAACACGGTGGAAATGACCGACGGATCGACGAGCACGGGCGGCAACGATACGAAGACCACCACGACGGGTGCCGCGACCACGACGACGGCGGCTCCCGTGACCACCACGACCGTCAAGAAGGCGGATGTTTCGACGGGCGATTCCGCGAAGACCGGCGACGTGTCGAACGCGATCGTGTTTGTCGGTGTGGCGGCGACCGCGGCGGGTGTTGTGGCGCTGACTGCGACGAAAAAGAGCAAAGCCTGATTGCTTGATTCTGCATAGCAAAAGACCGTAGAGACTGCTCTCTACGGTCTTTTTTTATCCGATCCGTTCATCGCGCCATGTATGTACGGTATTTTGCAAGGCGGTGAGCAATTGCGTTTTGCCAAACACCCGATGCACCGCCAGTGGTTGTTCCTTGGCTTGGCGGCTGTCATCGGCGAGCACCGAGATCACAAACATAGAATCTGTCTTGTCGTATCCGACATGAATGCGCATGCCGTCTTTATAGGTTACAAGGATCATATCTTCGCCGCCGTTTTTAAAAAAGGCGGGAGTTCCTTGCATATAGTTGATGCGTTCGTAGTCGGTATACCATGCGTTCTCTTCTTCTTTCAGCGTTTTGCCGCAATAGGGGCAAAAATCCATCGCCCAGGTAACGCGCCAAAGGTAGGTGTTACAATGCGGACAGCGACAAAAGATCAGATTAAACAGGATCATGCCGAGCGCCAATAGACTAAGGACAAGAAAGGCAGACGGGTGGTAGTCTTCCGACAGAAACGCCGACAGAAACGCGCCGAGGATCAACACAGAGCAGAAAATCAGATTCAGGATACGAACAGTTCGCAGTTTCATGGTACGCACTCCTTTTCGGGGTCTGTCTGCATTATAACGAATCCGCGAAAAAAACGCAAGAACAAACCGCATCGAACACCACGTGCGTTCGATGCGGTTTGTTAATGGGTGCTCAGGTGAAGCAGATGCGCAATGCCGGGGATGCTTTCCCCTTGCTTGGAGGAGGTGGTGGACATCAGCGCACCTGTTGCCATGAACAGCACGTTTTGCAACTCGCCGCGTGCGATGGCGGGAAGAATCACCCCGCACAGCACCGATGCCGCGCATCCGCATCCCGATCCGCCCGCATGCACATCCTGCGTCTGACGATCAAAAAGCATCAGTCCGCAATCGTTGTGATTGTCCCCCAGCAGGATGCCGTCGCGTGCGAGCAGATCTTTAAACATTGCCGTGCCGCACATTCCGAGATCCCCTGTCAGAATCAGATCGTAGTCCGCCGCCTTCGTATGCGTATCATCGAAATAGTGCCGCAGGGTATCCGCCGCCGCAGGTGTAGATGTCAAGTAAACACCATACATTTCTTGAAAAAAGTTTTTTTGGCGGGGATAGAGAGGCTTTGGACGGATAGGATAGATGGATAGATGGATGTGACTGATAAAACCTCCGACCGTGAGAATGGACTCTCGTGATCGGAGGTTTTTATTTTATATGAGCACCTTCGTGTTGGCGGAAATCATTTCCCCAAAATGAAAAAACAATACGTTTGAATATAAACAATAGACTTCAACAAGACAATATCTGTTGCTACGGAATACAAAATCAATCTTCAGAATAGAACACCATCATGTCATCCAAGCGTAAGCAGGCAAGGCGTCCCGCATCGTATGCACAGCCGCAGTCGATGCCGATGGCTTTCTTTGAGGGCCATATACACAGCGGGTCGTTATCTTGATAATGCCGTGTGGGGGTGTGTCCGAAGATCAATTTTCGTCCGTTCGGCACCCAATCGGCGGTGTTGAATCGATGCCAGAGTGCAAAGTGCTCTTTTGTCTTATAACGGCCTGTTCGTAAACGATATTCTTTAAACAGTACCATCGGTGCGGCGTGAGCCAGAAGATATCGCTTGTCTTCAATATCCAATTCTATTTCGATCGGTAATGCGTGCAAAAATGCAAGAATCTCTGAACGGCGGGTTTTGCGGAGGCGTTTCCAATAGCGGTGTGTACATTCGCCGCCATTGCGATACCACAGATCAAGCGCACTTGTTTGAACAGCGTCCGTGCATGTTTCGGCATCGACGGCGTTGAGCATCATTTGTTCGTGATTGCCCAAAAGCATGACGACGTTTGGCATTTTCATGATCCGTTGCAGGATTCGCAGACCATCGGCATTACGATCAATAATGTCGCCGAGAATATAAAGGGTATCCTCAGGCTGTAACTGGATTTGGCGCATTACGGAATCAAAGCGTGCGATATGTCCGTGAATATCTGACATAACATATGTCATAGAATCTCATTCCTCTCCAAACACATTTTCTATATCTTTTATTATATCAACCGTGTCGTGGGATGACAAGCATCGTTCATTTCTATAACAGATTACGGACGGTTAGAAGATTTCAATTCAAAAGGAAAACCTTGGTTTCTACACAAAGCCACTTCTCCTCTCGGAGAAGCGGCTTTTTCTTTAACGTTTACAATTTATTTACACGATTTTATCGGATAACGAAAACTTTTTACCTTTCAAGCAACACGGCTTCGAAATATCTCCTATAATATTTGATAGCAAAACTCCTTATTTTTATGTGAATCGGAGGTGAAAACATGGATATGACCATTATGACTCGTACATGGACAGAAATCGTTTTTAACATTCAAGTGTTTATGATTCACGAACGAAGTCAGGACGAACAAAAAAC
>JAZQHP010000135.1:0-12198 GCA_045540655.1 Acutalibacteraceae bacterium | reverse complement strand
CGGGCGATGCGCAGATGCCGCGAGCGGCGGGAGCGGAATGGTGGTACCAACCGCGTAGGGATCGGCGTCCCCGACGGTCCGTCACGGGACGTTGTAACATGGACGGTGCGGCGCATAAAATCCGATAAAAAAAGAGAGAAGGCACGCCTTCTCTCTTTTTTGATTCTGTATTGGCTGTCTTATTTGATCACAGTGCCCATGGTGCCGGGAGCCACGCACGCGGCGTTGGACTCGTCGGTGTCGATATGCATCGCGAGCGCATAGCTGGGGCTGACGCGCACGACGACTTCGTCGAACACCAGACCGCGACCGTTGTTGTCGATCTTGACGCAGACTTCGTCCTTGTCCTTCACGCCGAACACTTCCGCATCGGCGGGGGTCATATGGATGTGGCGCTTGGCGGCGATGACGCCTTCGGTGATCTCCACTTCGCCTTTGGGACCGACCAGCTTGCAGGCACCCGAGCCCGCAATATCGCCGGACTCACGGATGGGGGCGGCAACGCCGATCGCACGCGCGTCGGTCAGCGACAGCTCCACCTGGGTGTCGGGACGGACGGGGCCGAGGATGGACACACCGGGCAGGGTCTTCTTGGGGCCGACCACGTCCACACGCTCTTCGCAAGCGAATTGACCGGGCTGGGACAGGTCCTTCTTGGGGGTCAGCTGATAGCCTTCGCCGAACAGGATCTCCAGATCCTTCTGGCTGACATGCAAATGGCGGGCAGACGTTTCGACAAGCACTTTATTGGACATAACTGAACACGCTCCTTTTTTCTTTTCGGTCTGTCCCTTATTGTACGCCTTTTTCTTCGGTTTTGCAAGGGGATAGCGGCGGAATTTTAGTCTTTTCGACTTTTTTAAGTTTTTTGCCGCACACCCTTGTGAAGCCGCCCGAAAAAGAGTATAATGAATTATATATACGCTAAACATTCACCCATTCGGAAAGGAGGCGGTTTCCATAGTCTTTCTGGCAGGCGAAGCGGACGTAGCCGTCATCGGCGCGGGACACGCGGGCATCGAAGCGGCACTCGCCGCGGCGCGACTCGGCTGTGATACCGTCATCTTCACCATCAATCTCGACTGCGTCGGCAACATGCCCTGCAATCCGTCCATCGGCGGCACCGCCAAAGGGCATCTGGTGCGCGAGATCGACGCGCTGGGCGGCGAAATGGGCAAGGCGGCAGATGCCAATCTGCTGCAGTCCCGTATGCTCAACCGCGGCAAAGGTCCCGCGGTTCATTCTCTGCGCGCGCAGATCGACCGCCGCGCCTATCAGGAGCATATGAAGCACGTGCTCGAACGCGAGCCCCGCGTCGCCCTGAAGCAGGGCGAAATTGTCAGCCTGGAACGCGACGGCGACCGCTGGCGGCTCACCACACGTCTGGAAGAGCAATACCTCGTCAAAGCGGTCATCCTGGCGACGGGCACGTTCCTCAAAGGCAAAATCTTTGTCGGCGACGTATCCTATGACGGCGGTCCCGACGGCATGTTTGCCGCAAAAGGTCTCGACCGTTCCCTCGCCGAACTCGGCGTGAGCCTTCGCCGTTTCAAAACCGGCACACCCGCGCGCGTGCTCCGCTCGAGCATTGATTTCTCGCGGCTGGAGGAGCAACCGGGCGATGAGCCGGTCGTCCCCTTCTCATTTGAGACGACCGACGCGCTCGACAATACCGAGCTGTGCCACATCACCTGGACCAACGAAGCCACGAAACAGGTGATCCTCGATAATCTGCATCGCTCGCCGCTGTACGGCGGCAAGATCGAAGGCATCGGTCCGCGTTACTGCCCGAGTATCGAAGACAAGATCGTGCGCTTTGCCGACAAGGGGCGCCACCAGGTGTTCATCGAGCCGTGCGGCGCATCCACCGATGAAATGTATCTGCAGGGACTGTCGTCGTCCCTGCCCGTCGATATTCAGCAAGCCTTTTTGCATACCATCGAAGGTCTTGAGCAGGTGGAGGTCATGCGCCCCGCCTACGCGATCGAATACGACTGCTGTGATCCGCTCCAGCTCGACAACACGCTGATGTTCCTGGATCTGCCGGGACTGTACGGTGCGGGACAATTCAACGGCAGTTCGGGCTACGAGGAAGCGGCGGCACAAGGACTGGTCGCGGGCGTCAACGCGGCGCGCCGCATTCTGGGGCTGTCGCCCATGCGCCTCGACCGCGCAGGCAGTTACATCGGCACGCTGATCGACGATCTCGTGACCAAGGGATGCTCCGATCCCTACCGCATGATGACCTCCCGCTCGGAATATCGCCTGTTGCTCCGTCAGGATAACGCCGACGAGCGCCTGACCCCCATCGGACGGGAAATGGGGCTGGTGGACGATGCGCGCTACGCGCATTTCACCGCGCGGCAGGAGCAAAAGAAAGCGGAACGCGACCGCCTCGAGCGCACCGTTCTGCCGCCGTCCGACGCGCTCAACGCCCTGCTCACGCAACACGGTACCACCCCTGTACAGACGGGTGTGCGTCTGATCGATCTGCTTCGCCGTCCCCAACTGACCTACGACGCCCTGACCCCCATCGACACGACCCGTCCCGCACTCGATCCGCTCGTCATGGAGCAGGTCGAGGTAGAGCTGAAATACGAAGGGTACATCCGCCGCCAGCAATCGCTCGTGGATGAGATGCGCCGTCTGGAGCATCGCCTGCTCCCCGATACCATCGATTACTACGCCATCGCGGGTCTGCGCAAGGAAGCGCAGGAAAAGCTATCCCGCGTGCGCCCGCACAGCATCGGGCAGGCATCCCGCATTTCGGGTGTCAGCCCGGCGGATGTGTCGGTGCTGATTGTAGCGACAGGAGGGGATGCCACATGATCGATCGCGAACTGCTCAGACGCGCCGCCGCGGAATACGGCGTGACGCTCGAGGCGGTCGCCCTCGAGCGGCTGGATGCGTATGCGGCGCTCCTGTGCGAATGGAACGAGCGCATGAACCTGACCGGCATCACCGACCCCTACGGCATTGCCGTCAAGCACTTTCTCGACAGCCTGACGCTGTCCCCCCTCGTCCCGCCGGACGCGACGCTTATCGACGTCGGCACGGGCGCAGGCTTTCCCGCGATTCCCGTGGCGATCGCGCGCGAGGACGTGCGGGTGACGCTTCTCGACAGCCTGCAGAAACGGCTGACCTTTCTGACTTGTGTATGCGACACGCTGGGGCTCTCCTGCCGCACGGTGCACGCCCGCGCCGAGGACGGCGGGCAAAACCCCGCCCTGCGCGAATCCTTTGACGTGGCGACCGCCCGCGCGGTCGCGGCACTGCCCACGCTGTGCGAATACTGCCTGCCGTTTGTGAAGATCGGCGGCACGTTTGTCGCGATGAAAGGTCCCGACAGCGACAGCGAAACGGCGGCCGCCACCCGCGCCGCCCACACGCTCGGTGCCAAACGGACCGCCACCCACGAACTGCAGGTGCCGAACGTCCCAATCGGGGATGAGGAAACGCTTTCCCGCCGCCTGATCGTCTTTGAAAAGACGGCGCACACCCCCAAAGCCTACCCGCGCCCTGCCGCGAAGATCGCCAAAAATCCGTTGTAAATTGAAAAAGGAGTGGATTGTTTATGCAACTGCCTTTGTTTTATGTGGAGGATATCATCCGCCGCGCACTGGAGGAGGATATCAACTACCTCGATACCACCACCGATTACATGATCCCCGCCGATGCGCGCGACACCGCGCGTCTGGTTGCGAAAGCCGAGGGCGTGGTGTGCGGTCTGGACATCGCACTGCACGTCTTTGAGATGCTCGACCCCACCTTTACCTATGAAATCCGCATGGGCGACGGCGCGGCGGTCAAGCCGGGCGACGAAATCGCCCGCTACACGGGCTCGACCCGCGCCCTGCTCAAGGGCGAGCGCACCGCGCTCAATCTCCTGCAACACCTGTCGGGCATCGCCACCGCCACCGCCAAAGCGGTCGCGCTGACCGAAGGCACCCGCGCCGCCGTCACCGACACGCGCAAAACGCTCCCCGGCATGCGCGCCCTGCAAAAATACGCCGTCACGATGGGCGGCGGTAAGAATCACCGCTTCAACCTGTCCGACGGCGCGATGCTCAAGGACAACCACATCGACGCCGCGGGCGGCATCCCGCAGGCGGTCGCGGCGCTTCGTGCCAAGCTCGGTCATATGGTGAAGCTCGAAGTGGAGACCCGCAACCTCGACGAGGTGCGCCAGGCGGTCGAAGCGGGTGCGGATATCATCATGCTCGACAATATGTCCTGCGAGGATATGAAGCAGGCGGTCGCCCTTGTCGACGGTCGCGCCCTGCTCGAAGCGAGCGGCGGCATCACCGAGGACACCCTGCGCGCCGTTGCGCAGACGGGTGTCGACGTGATCTCCATCGGCGCCCTCACCCACTCGGTAACAGCGCTCGACATCTCCATGAAAATGGTCACCGAGTGATGCCATGAACTATCCGATTGACAGACACAGCGGCAAGCCCGCGTATCTTCAGCTGTACGAGCAACTGCGCGCACACATCACGGACGGCAGCTATCCGTTCGGCGCCAAGCTCCCTTCCAAACGCCTGCTGTCCGAGGAAACAGGCGTCAGCGTCATCACCGTTGAGCATGCGTATGCCCTGCTGTGTGAGGAGGGCTACGCACAGGCGCGATGCCGAAGCGGCATCTATGTGTGCTATCGTACGGCGGATTTTTCCGCCGTCGAGCCCGCTCATGAGACCGTCATTCCTTCCGTCACTCATGCCGCCACGCGGCATTTGCCCTTTTCGGTGCTCAGCCGCACCATGCGCCGCGTGCTGACCGAGCGGGGCGACACCATCCTCGTCAAATCCCCCAACCACGGTTGCCCCGAACTGCGCGCAGCGATCGCGGCGTATCTCGCCCGCAGTCAGAATCTGACGGTGCGTCCCGAGCAGATCGTCATCGGCGCGGGTGCGGAATACCTGTACAGCCTGCTCGCCCAGTGGTTTCACGACCGTCGTTTTGCGATCGAATCGCCGTCCTATGATAAGATCCGCCGCGTGTATCAATCCTGCGGCATTTCCTGCGACCTGCTGAAGCTCGGCGCAGACGGCATCAAGCGGTCGGAACTGTCGCGTACCGATGCGACCGTGCTCCATGTCACGCCGTTTCACAGCTATCCGAGCGGCATCACCGCCTCCGCGTCCAAGCGGGCGGCATACCTGCAGTGGGCACGGGAGAGAGCCGGCATCCTGATTGAGGATCATTACGATTCCGAGCTGACCGTTTCCACCAAGCAGGAGGACACACTCTTTTCGCTGGCGGGCGATGAACAGGTGATCTACCTCAACACCTTTTCGCATACGGTCGCGCCGTCCATCCGCGTCGGCTACATGGTGTTGCCGCCGTCGCTGTTGCCCGCGTTTCAGGAACGGCTCGGGTTTTATTCCTGCCCTGTACCGCTGTTTGAGCAATACGTGCTTGCCGAACTGCTGCAAAGCGGCGATTTTGAACGGCATATCCACCGCGTGCGTCGTGCCAAGCGCAAACTGGTCATATAAAATTACTTTGTTCTGGTTATTTCTATATATCCAAAATGGTGTATACTATCCTTGCAATTCAACGCAAGGGGGCTTTCTCTATGGAGTATAAACGCATTTTAACCATTCAGGATATTTCGTGTGTCGGGCAGTGCTCGCTGACCGTCGCGTTGCCGATTCTGTCGGCGTGCGGCGTGGAAACATGCGTGTTGCCGTCGGCGGTGCTCTCCACCCATACCGCGGGCTTTCAAGGCTATACGTTCCGCGATCTGACCGACGATATGCCCGCCATCGCCGCCCATTGGCAAGCCGAAGGCATCACCTTTGATGCGATGTACACGGGTTACCTCGGCTCTGCCGATCAGGTGCAGTATGTCTGCGCCATCGCCGACGCCTGTCTTGCCGACGGCGGCGCGCTGATCGTCGATCCCGCCATGGCGGATAACGGCAAGCTGTATACCGGCTTTGACGCGGCGTTTGTGGAATCCATGAAAACGCTGTGCGCCAAGGCGGACTATCTCGTCCCGAACATCACCGAAGCGTGCTTCCTGACCGCCATGCCCTATCGGGAAAACTACGACGAAGCCTACATTGATGAGCTGGTTTCCCGTCTGCTGGCACTCGGCTGTCGGAAGGTCGTGCTGACGGGCGTGTCCTATGATCCCGCCAAAACCGGCGTGCTGGTGTCCGACGGCACCTCCTCCGCGCTGTATGCCCACGACAAGCTCCCCAACAGCTGTCACGGCACAGGCGATGTGTACGCCTCGGCATTCACGGGCGCTCTCGTGCGCGGGCATGACCCGCTTGCCGCCGCCACCATTGCCGCGGATTTCACCACCGATTGCATCGCCTACACCGCCACCCTCGACAATCACTGGTACGGCGCGGCGTTTGAGCCGATGCTCCCCCGCCTGATCGCTCGTTTGTAAGGAATAGGAAAATAGCAAACCCGCCGTCGGATTTCCGACGGCGGGTTTTGTTGTTTAGTTGTTTTGCAGTCTGTGTTTGAGAAGGAGCGCTCTGTTGGGAGACTCTTTGCTTAATTTGTCAAACGTATCATCAAACCGGGGATTATCGGTCTGATGATACAATTCGCACGCGAGTGCCAGATGGTCGGCACTGGTTTGTTCTTCTTCCTCGTCCATCTCCAAGCAACGCTCAATGTATTGGATGGCTTCCTCAATCTGTTCGGTTCGTTTCAGACACAGCGCCAGGTTGTAATAGTGATGACGGGCAGGTTTAATGGAAATGGCGATTTTGAGTTCTTCCACCGCTTTATCCAACCATTCCTTATCGTTCGTATTCATAAATATTCCGTAATACAAGCGGTTAAGCTGATTGTAAATGGTGGCAATGTCTTCCTCGTCTTCGTCCTTTCCGAGCACTAACAAGCGACTGCACACGCTTTCCACCAGTTCCACGATTTCGCCTTCGCGATCGCTCTTGTTGCCATACGTCACCAGACAACCGAGATATTCCACCTTCTTATGGAACGACATATCGCTGTCGAAAAACTCCTCGGCAAAATCGATCAACATCTGACCGGCTTTATCCGAGCCCATTGCCGCGACTTGCTGCACGATCAAATCATAGAAATTCAGCTCTTCCATGCGGACTTTCAGACGATCCATCGCTTCTTCCGCCATTTTTATGTCGCCCTGAATGAGCGCCAGGCGGAACTGATCATCGGGAGACAGATCGTTACTTTTATCCTTTTCGTCATTTGCAATCGCGGCTTGTTCCACTTTATTTCCGGATGTGGCGGTCATTTGATCAATCTTACTCTCAAGTTTGTCCAGCTTTTTCATCATCAGGGACATACTGTCTTTTTTGGACTGGTCAAGCCCGTTTTTGAGCAACGCTGTCACATGCTTTCTCAATTCTTCACAGGCATCAATAATGCCTTGAGGACTGAAATCATAATTGATGTACCGTCTGGTAGCAATGTCAACCGGAAGTTCTTCCGTGTTTTTGGCTTTCATCAAAATCACCGGTTTGTCAACCGCATCCCGCCAGCCCAATTCATAATATACATTGGGTCTGGGTTCGCTGAGATTGCAAACGCAGATATCCGAATCCCTCACATGTTTAATCACGGTGCTGTCGATGCGGGTGGATTCGGTTTCGTGGTCTCCGCGCAACACCGAAAAACCAAACTCGTGAAAAACAGGTTCAATAATCAGCTTCAACAAATAATCCGCTTCCATGCGCGTGGAAGATCCGGTTTCGCCGATCGGCGAAATCACAAAACATGTGTATTGTTTTTTCATCGTGCCTTACCCTCTTTCCTTAGAGTACTTCTATCATACGGCGGAGTCTCCTCTTTGTCAACAGAAAACGACAAAATTCAGCACAAAACAGGTGTTGTACTTATCCTTTCCCCATCCACCGTGGATAGCGGAGACGGCACACAGAAAAGCGGTATTGTAAAGGTATACACCTTTACAATACCGCTTTTCTTATGCTTTTTCTATGCGGGCGATGAAGCACAGCTTCTCGCCGTTGTGCGCGATGACCGTCCATGCGTCGTCGCTGTCCGCGCGGGTCATCCTCAGGGTATCCCCCAGCCGCGCTTCGTGCGCAAACAGAATGGAGAAGCCGTTCATTCGCGCGGGCGCGTCCGCATCGAGCGCGTCAAACGCAATGTCCGCGTAGCGGGTGTTGTTGAGATGCCCGTTGAAATCCAGTTGCGACGCGGTCACACGATGCTCGCCTGCCGCTTCGCCCTCTTCCTCGCGCAGACGCGGCGGCATCGGGCAGGTATGCGGCAGATCGGATACGTGCGGCACGTCAAAGGTAAATTCCGACGGACGGAGCAGGCGGTGGCTGTGTACATCCACCAGCGCAAACACCGCCAGGCTGTCGATGAGGCAGGCACCGTCCTCGGTTTCAAACCGATAGCATCGGAAAAATTTGATTCCTTTGACGCTGTGGCTCCACGTTTTGACCACGATCGCCTCTCCCGCTTGCGGGCGGCGATAGATCACAGCGTTGTTCTGGATGATGAGAAACGCCATACCGAGCGATGCCAGGCGGTCAAAGCCCAGCCCGCCTTCGCCGAAATGCCGTTCCCCCACTTCCTGTTGCAGGCGCAGTTGCGCCGTCGGGGTCAACAGGCGATCGGGACCGACGTCCACCGTCTGCACGCGCGTATGCCAGCTGTAAACGGGAACGATCTTTTCAGGACACGGTTCCATAGATAGCGCCCCTTCTTAACGGATGACTTCCAGACCGCCGAGATACGGACGAAGCACTTCGGGCACCGTGACGGAGCCGTCGGCGTTCTGATACTGCTCGACGATAGCGGGCATCACACGGCTGGTCGCCAGACCCGACGCGTTGAGGGTGTGAGCCAGATGCACCTTGCCGTCCTCGCCGCGATAGCGGATGCTGCCGCGACGCGCCTGATAATCGCGCGCGTTGGATGCGGAGCTGACTTCCTTATAGATGCCCATGCTGGGGATCCACACTTCGATATCATACGTACGCGCCATCGAGAAAGAGCAGTCGCCCGCGGCGAGCTTCTCCAGGCGATAATGCAGACCGAGCTTCTGCACGAGCGTTTCCGCCTTGCGCACGAGCTCCTCGAATGCCTCATCGGAGCCTTCGGCGGTGGTGTACTGCACCATTTCCACCTTGTTGAACTGGTGACCGCGGATCATGCCGCGCTCCTCGGAGCGATAGCTGCCCGCCTCACGGCGATAGCAGGGCGTGTACGCGATGTACTTCTTGGGCAGTTCATCAAGGGTAAGGATCTCGCCGCGATGCAGGTTGACAAGCGCGGTCTCCGCCGTCGGGAGCATGAACCGCTTCTCACTGCTGGTCGGATTGCCGATCCAGTACACTTCCTCTTCAAACTTCGGGAACTGACCGGCGGTATAACCGCATTCATAGCCGAGCATGTGCGGCGGCAGAATCATTTCATAGCCGTCCTTGATGTGCTCGTCGATGAAGAAGTTGAGCAGTGCCCATTCCAGACGCGCGCCCATACCGCGGTAGATCCAGCTGCCGTTGCCGCCGAGCTTCGCGCCGCGCTCATAGTCGATCAGACCCAGCGATTCGCACAGATCCACGTGATTTTTCGGCTCAAAATCAAAGGTCGGTTGCTCCAGATAATAATGCACCGCCGCATTGTTTTCCTTACCGCCGGCGAGGAGATCCTCATCGGGCAGGTTCGGGATGGAATACATCAGTTCCTTTTGCTTCTCTTCGAGCTCGGCGAGCTTCGCGCCGTCCGCTTTGATGGTTTCGGACAGCTCCTTCATTTCCGCCATCAACGCGGTGGTGTCCTCGCCCTCCTTTTTCATCTGCGGAATCTGCTTGGACGCGGCGTTCTGACGCGCTTTGAGGGTTTCCACAGCGCCCGTCAGCTGACGGCGCTCCTCATCAATGGCGAGGATCTCGTCGATGAGCGCATCAAGATCCATCTCTCTTTTTTTGACCGCCGCTTTGACCGCGTCGGGATTGCTGCGAACCAGTTTAATATCAACCATGTTTGTCCACTTCTTTCTTTAGAATTGCTTGTATTCACGGAGAGTCACCCCCGTTTGTGTCCGAAATCAGTCCTCGGCGAGGGCTTTGGCAATGGAGCGCAGATCCTCGTCATCGAAATATTCGATGAGAAGCATGCCGCCCTTCTTGCCCTTGTTCACCTTAACGCGGCGGCCCATATGCTCGGCGAGGGCGAGCGCCGTTTCGTCGGCAAAGGTGGCGTTGAATTCCTTCTTTTGCGGCTTTTTCGCGGCTTTCTTCTGCTTCATCCACGCTTCGATGTCGCGCACCGACCAGCCTTTCTCCACACATTCCTTGGCAACAGCAAGCTGTTCTTCGGCGTTTTCTATGCCAAGCAGGGCGCGTGCATGCCCCGCCGACAGCGAACCGTCCGCCACCATCTCCGCGACCGCGGGAGCCAGTTTGAGAAGTCGCAGGGCGTTTGCGACCGCCGAACGGGATTTGTTGACGGTGGTTGCTACCTGTTCCTGCGTCAGTTCGAAGGTATCCATCAGATGCTGATAGCCCTTTGCTTCTTCCATCGGATTTAAATCCTCGCGCTGGAGGTTTTCAATGAGCGCCAGCTCCGCTGTCTGCTGATCGGTCAGCTCGCGGATCACCACGGGCACTTCGGTCAGTCCCGCCATACGGGCGGCACGCCAGCGGCGTTCACCCGCGACGATCTGATAGGTGCCGTCGCGCATGGGACGCACGAGCAACGGCTGTAAGATGCCGTGTTTTTCCACGGATGCCGCCAGTTCGCTCATCGCCTCGTCTTCAAACTGCCGACGCGGCTGTTCGGGATTGGGTTGCACATCCAGCAAGCGCAAAGTGACGGTTTTGGAGCCGTCTTCGGTACTGCTGTCCATCATCAATGCATCCAGACCGCGACCGAGTCCGCCTTTTTTCATCGCCATGACGTTGCATCTCCTTTCATCAGCGATTTTTTGCAATCATTTCCGCGGCGACCTCCAGATATGCCGCCGCACCGCGATTACTGCGGTCATAATAGTGAATCGGTTGTCCGAAGCTGGGGGCTTCCGCCAGACGCACCGATCGCGGGATCGGCGTGCTGTACACCTTCTTCGGGAAGAATTTCTTTACTTCTGCTATGACTTGCTGGGTCAGATTGAGACGCCCGTCGTACATGGTCAGCAATACGCCTTCGATATCCAGCGTCGGATTGTACATCCGTCGCACACGGCGCACCGTGTCCATCAGCTGTGCAAGACCCTCGAGTGCATAGTATTCACACTGGATCGGCACGAGAAGCGTGTCCGCCGCACAAAGGGCGTTGAGCGTCAACAGACCGAGTGCCGGCGGGCAATCGATCAGAATATAATCGTATTGTGTGCGAAGCGGTACAAGCGCCGCTTTCAGGCGGTTTTCCCGCCGCGGCATCTCAATCATCTCAATTTCCGCACCCGCCAGCTGAATGCCCGACGGCAAGAGATCGAGATTCTGAAACTCTGTATGTACCAGGGCATCCGCCGCGGTGGCTTCGCCGATCAGCAAATCATAGACAGACGCGTGGTTTTGCCGTTTGTTGTGACCCAGACCGCTGGTGGCATTGCCCTGCGGATCGAGATCCACAAGTAACACCTTTTTATCGGACAAACCCAGTGCCGACGCCAGATTGACGGTGGAAGTGGTTTTGCCGACGCCGCCCTTCTGGTTCACCACGGCGATGATTTTTCCCATACGCGCTGTCTCCTTTCTGTCATTTTGGGATAGTTTTTATTATAGCATAGCCTTTTCAACAAATAAAGGGGTTTTTTGATTTTTTTGCATTTTGTTTCACGTGAAACACCATGCAGGATACGGTGTACCCGCCGTTTTTTATGGTTGCTGTCATGATTTGTGATACCGGACCGCCGAGGATGTCGATTCCTACATGGTTGGTATCCTCCGCCGCCAAACAGTCAAAACCACCACTGAAGTGGTGGCTTGCATTACCTCTAGAAGGGGTTGTTGCCGGCTTAGCCCCTGTAAGGGGCGCTGAAATGGTATTATCGCATCACACACACAGCCACCCGTAAAACGGGTATTGTCCCGTTCCTTGCTCGCGTCATCCTGAGCGCAGTCCCCTGTGAGATACATTCGACTTCGTGCGCTATGCGCACTCCGCTTACGTGAGACTCCAAATCTTTGATTTGGCGAGTCGAACGTATACATGCGCAAGTCGGACAGTATGACGCACAGGGGACGAAGTCGAAGTTTTGTACACGCA
>JAZQHP010000134.1:0-28141 GCA_045540655.1 Acutalibacteraceae bacterium | reverse complement strand
GATTACAACGGCGCCGGTATGGATATCGTGTTCCGTGCCGTCAACGAAGGTACGGCTGTACCGATGGCGTGGTTGTGGAAGATCGTGTTCACCGCCATCACCATCGGATGCGGTTTTAAGGGCGGCGAAATCGTGCCGACGCTGTTCATCGGCTCCACCTTCGGATGCTTTGTCGGCGGGTTGCTGGGACTCGACCCCGGGCTGGGCGCGGCGCTCGGCATGATCGCCGTGTTCTGTGCGGTGGTCAACTGCCCTGTCGCCTCCATTCTGTTGAGTGTGGAGCTGTTCGGAGCGAACGCGCTGTTGCTGTTCGCCCCCGCCTGCATTGTCAGCTATGTGCTGTCGGGCAACTACGGTCTGTATCATGCCCAGAAAATCATGTATTCCAAAGTCCGCGCGGTGCGTATTGACAAAAACACCCACTGACAACCAACGAAAAAAGGGTACGGAATCCCATCGGATTTCGTACCCTTTTCTTATACGTTTATTCCGTCGCGTACCACGCGGCGATCAGTCCGTCGGATACCGCTTTGGCGATCTGTAACGGTCGTCCCGTACAATCTCCCGCCGCAAACAGCCCGGGGATGTTCGTGTGCATCTGTCGGTCGGTCACGATGAATTTGCCGTCCGTTTGCAGTCCCTGCACCAGTGTTGCGGCGGCGTGTTCGTTGCGAAGCACAAACACCGCGTCGCAAGGATATGCCGTGCCGTCCGCCGACAGCGTCAACGGCTCGCCGTCTTCGATGGACAGCGTGCTTGCCGCAAGAAACGGAATGGAGGCATCCAGTTCCTGCGGACGAGTCTTGCCGACCACCGTAACATGCACGCCGATCTTCGCCAGCAACGCCGCTTCATGCGCCAGATCTTCCGCATCGCCCGTGACAAACGCTTTTTTGCCGCGATACAACATACCGTCGCAGGTCGCACAATAGCTGACGCCGCGTCCGAGATGCTCCTGCTCTCCGGGAAGAGCTTTGGGGACATGCACACCGGTTGCCAGGATCACACGTCCGGCCTCAAACATCTCGTTGCCGACCGCGACCATAAACCGATCCTTCCACGCCGCCACCGACAACGCCGTACCGCGGTGAAACACCGCGCCCGCCGCTTTGGCTTCTTCGGTCATGGTGCGAAGCATCTGCTCACCGCTGACGCCGCGCATGCCGGGATAATTATCCACCTGTTTGGATTTTGAGAGCGGATTGGTGCGGATATCATGCGCGATTACCAGACAGGACGCGCCGCGCGCGCACACATTGATCGCCGCAGACAATCCGGCCGGTCCGCCGCCGATCACGATCACATCGGTCATAGGCTTTGTTCACTCCTTATGCGCGGTGCCAGCGCACGCCCTGCGGCGTATCCTCCAGCACAATACCGCGCGCTTTCAGCTCATCGCGGATACGGTCGGATTCCGCCCAGTTCTTTTCCTTGCGTGCCGCCGTACGCGCTTCGATCAGCGCTTCGATCTCCGCGTCGTCATCGCTCGCCTGCGCCTTGCGCTCATACAGCAGACCGAGCACGTCCGTCAGCTCGTGGAACGCATCGAGCGTTTCGCCGCACATGGCCGCCGACAGCCCGTTATCGCGGAGCGCCACGTTGATGTCCTTGACCAGCTCAAAGATCGCCGAAATAGCATCGGCGGTGTTCATATCGTCGTCCATCGCCTCGATAAACTGTTCACGACGCTTTTGGAGAGACGCCTTCATTGCTTCATCCGCATGACCGTCGCCGCCGCTTTGCGCCGCAAAGGTCAGCGCGCTTTCGCAGTTATACAGGCGATCCAGCGCCGCAATACCCTGCTCGATGATTTCTGCGTTGTAATTGATGGGACTGCGATAGGACGAGGAAATCAGGAAGAAACGGATCGCTTCGTAGCCGTATTGCTTCGCCACATCGCGCACGGTGAAGAAGTTGTTGAGCGACTTGGACATTTTCTTATTATCCACGTTGATGTAGCCGTTATGCATCCAATAGCGGGCAAACGGCACGCCGTTGCAGCATTCGCTCTGTGCAATCTCATTTTCGTGGTGCGGGAAGATCAGGTCCTGACCGCCGCAGTGCAGATCGATGGTTTCACCGAGATAACGGCGCGCCATCGCCGAGCATTCAATGTGCCAGCCGGGACGACCGTTCGAGAACGGCGACTCCCAGTAAGGCTCGCCTTCCTTCGCCGCTTTCCACAGCGCAAAATCCAGCGGATCTTCCTTGTCCTCGCCCACCGAAATGCGCGCGCCGCTCTCCAGATCGTCGATCGGCTGATGGCTCAACTTGCCGTAATCTGCCTTGCGACGGGTGCGGAAATACATATCGCCGTTGGGGGCGCGATAGGCAAAGCCCTTTTGCTCCAGCGTTTCAATGATGGAGATGATTTCATCCATATTCTCGGTCGCCTTCGGATGCACGGAGGCTTCCCGCACACCAAGCCCCTTGGCGTCCACCCAGAATTCTTCGATATACTTCTTCGCGATCACATCATAGGTCGTGCCTTCTTCGTTGGCGCGACGGATGATTTTATCGTCGATATCGGTGAAGTTCTGCGCAAAGCGGACATCCCAGCCACGCCACTCCAGATAGCGGCGCAGGACATCGAACACGCACAGCGGACGGGCGTTGCCGATGTGGATGTAGTTATACACCGTCGGGCCGCACGCATAAATCTTGATTTTGCCGGGCTCCAGCGTAACAAGCTCCTCTTTTTCGCGGGTCATCGTATTAAAAATCTTCATGGCGTTTCCTGCCTTTCTTCGGATGGCCGGGCGCTGTGTTTGAGCGTCTCCAGCTCTTTTTGCATTTTGGAAAGTTCATGCCGCATTTTGCAAAGCTCCTGCGACACGGGATCGGGAACGTGGATCTGGTCGAGATCCTGTTCCACCCTTTCACCCTTGTAGCGAACCACACGGGCGGGCACACCGACCGCCGTACAATGATCGGGAATGTCGTTAAGCACCACCGCGCCCGCAGCAATGCGTACATGATCGCCGATGCGGATGGGACCGAGCACCTTGGCGCCCGAACCGATCATCACATGATTGCCGAGCGTCGGGTGGCGCTTGCCTTTATCTTTACCCGTACCGCCGAGTGTGACGCCTTGATAAATTGTGCAGTCGTCACCGATCTCCGTCGTCTCACCGATCACAACGCCCGTACCGTGGTCGATAAACAGGCGCTTGCCGATGGTCGCATCGGGGTGAATCTCAATGTTGGTGCGGAATACGCAATCCTGCGAAATCCAGCGCGCCAAAAATTTCAGTCCGTGCTTCGAGCACCAGTGCGCACGACGATGCGCCCGCACGGCCTTCAGCCCGTTATACAGCAGTAAAATTTCAATCGCCGACCGCGCCGCAGGGTCGCGGGATCGGATGGTTTCGATATCTTCTCTGAGCTGTTTGAACATACGCAAACGCTCCTTTGTCCGTCAGAATTTATTTAGATTCGGTGAAATAGTGCTTAAACTGCCAGAAATACTGGATGCCTGAAATCACCGTCAGCACCACCGACACCCAGATGAGAAGCTGACACACCAGGATCGGAATGTCGCATGCCGCACCCGGCAGTGACGGCAACCACAGCCGACAGCACTCCTGCCACTGCAATGCCACCATCATCGCGATGATCGCCACATACTGCGCCACCGTTTTCAGTTTACCCGAAAAACTCGCCGCTACTACCGTGCCGTCCTTCGCTGCCATCAGGCGCACCGACGTCACCATAAATTCCCGTGTCAGCACCAGCATGACCGCCCAGACATCCAGACAACCGATGGCAAGAAACAGCAAAAACGCCGCCGTCGTCAACATTTTGTCGGCGATGGGATCGAGGAATTTGCCGAGGTTGGTCACCAATCCGCGCGAACGGGCAATATGCCCATCCAGAAAATCGGTGATGGAAGCGACGATAAACACCAGAAGCGCCGCCGCATGATGAAACGGAAAATCGATCATAAACAAAGCCATATACACAGGCACCATAATAATCCGTGCCAACGTCAGGCGGTTGGGTAAATTCACGACACACACTCTCCTATCAGGTCCATGTCCATACAATCCGTGATGAGCACGTCGACCATGTCACCGGGTTGAATATTCTCGGCGGTGAAAAACACCTTGCCGTCAATATCGGGGGCATCCGCCGCCGTGCGACCGAACCAGCATTCCGCATAGCGGTCAAAGCTTTCGGTCAGCACCGTAACAGTGGTGCCGACGCGGCTTTCGAGCCATTCCTGCGCGATCCGCTCCTGCTCCTGCATCACGATATCGCGGCGACGCTCCTTCACGTCCTGCGGCACCTGATCGGGCAAAGACGCCGCGACCGTACCTTCCTCGGCGGAATATGCAAAACAGCCCAGATGCTCAAACCGCATCTCCTGCACAAATTCACACAGTGCCGTGAAATCCTCCTCGGTTTCGCCGGGGAAACCGGTCATCACGGTCGTACGCAGTACCATGTCGGGAATACGCTCGCGGATGCGGCGGAACAATGCCGTCAGGCTATCGCGATCCCCGGGACGATGCATCGCCTTGAGCACCGTGCCGGAGGCGTGTTGGATGGGGACATCCATGTATTTGACCACCTTCGGTTGCCGCGCGATCACGTCGAGCAGTTCGTCGGTAATGTGTTCGGGATAGCAATACAGCAGGCGGATCCATTCCAGCCCCTCGATCTCACACAAGCGGTCGAGCAATGGCGGCAGGCGACCGCTGCCGCCACGATCCGCGCCGTACAGCGTTGTGTCCTGCGCAACGAGCACCAGCTCTTTGACACCGCTTTTGGCAAGCGCTGTAGCTTCCTGCACCAGCGTATCCATGTCGCGACTGCGAAGACCGCCGCGGATCAGCGGAATCGCGCAGTAGGTGCAACAGTTGTTGCAACCGTCACCGATGCGCATATACGCAAAAAAGTGCGGTGTCGTCAGGACGCGGTTGCCGTCCAGCGACCAGCACTCCCGCGACGGAAACGATGCCACATGCTCCTCGTTCATCACGGCTTCCACCGTTTTAACAATATCGCCGTTGGCACCCAGCCCCAGCACGCCGTCGCATTCGGGCAGTTCGCGCACCAGTTCCTCCTGATAACGCTGTGCCAGACAGCCTGTGACGATCAGCTTCTGAATGCGCCCTTCCTTTTTCAACTGGGCAAATTCCAGGATCTGTTCAATGGCTTCCTGCTTGGCGCCCTCGATAAACCCGCAGGTATTGATGATGACCACCTGCGCGAGCGCCGCATCCGCGACCAGCTCCATGCCCGCACCCGCGAGCTTCGCCAGCATCAGTTCGGCGTCCATCTGGTTTTTCGGGCATCCGAGCGACACCATCCCCACTCTGATTGACATATGTAAAAACTCTCCTTTTAGAACGAATCCTCTTCATCAAAAAGCGCCATCGCCCGCTTTGCCGCCGCATAGGAAAACCCATACCGCGCCATCTGTGCGAGCACCTTCTCCCGTTTGGCGGGATCATCCGCTCCATTATACCCCTTTTTCCTTAAGAATTCAAGTGCTTGTTGCTCTTCTTGTGCATCTAATTGTGCCACCGCTTCGTCGATCGTGTCGGCATCGAAGCCTTTTTCCCGAAGCGCCATGCGGATACGCCGCGTCGGATACAATTTGCGGGCGCTCATATCCCGCGCGAGCATTGTGGCATAGCGCACGTCGTCGATCAGCCCGCTGTCGACCAGCCGCGCCACCGTGGCAACAGCGAGTTCCTTGTCGATCCCGCCTTGGCGCAGTTTCGACACGAGCTCTCCCGAACCGTAATCACGAAGCGACAGATAATACAGCGCCTTTTCGCGCGCGCGGTGCACCGCCGAGCACTCACACAGCGTCGCCCATTCCTCCTCGGTAAGCGATGATCCCACCGTGAGCCCGCTGTGTTCCCATACGGTTTTATCAATCGCACCGCTCTGTCCGTCATCGAGTTCAACATTCATCAGATGTTGACGCGCGGGAGTTGCCGCCGTGACTTTCATCGCTTTCACACCCTTTCTGTTCGGATCGCATTCATAACAGATCTATTGTAACGCAAAAAGGTCCCGCTTTCAAGCGGGACCTTCGGAAAACAAAGGGATATTTTGAAAAAATACGTGGTTTAGCCCTCGGTTCTCTTGGCGTGGCATGCGCTGCAGTACACATCGCGGCCTTCGCGGGGCTCAAACGGGACGATCGCTTCGCCGCCGCACTCCGCGCACACCGTCGTGAACATCTTGCGCTCACCTCTGGCAGCGTTCTTGCGCGCATCGCGGCAAGCCTTGCAGCGCTGGGGCTCGTTTACAAAGCCCTTCTCTGCGTAAAACTCCTGTTCGCCGGCCGTGAACACGAATTCTGCTCCGCATTCTTTGCACACCAGTGTTTTGTCTTCGTACATGTTCCTCTACCTCACTTTGATATGATTTGCCTCTCGCCGAATATCGGGGAATCAAGGGGGTAGTCAAAACGGCCGGGCATGAAAAAATATATGTGAAACACCCGCCACGGGCATTGTCACCGAGTTCAGGTCAACCAAAGCGACAACTTGCGACGCACCCGTTGCATCGCATTGTCCACCGCCTTCGGAGTAATACCGAGCAGCTGTGCGATTTCTTCGTAGGTGTACGCCGCCAGATGGCAAATCAGGACACGGTACTCCAGCGAAGACAACCGCTCACGCAAGCGGGCAAGCAACGCCGCATCGCTTTCGTGCTCTTCCACGCGGTCCTCCATCGCAACGGGAGTGCCTTCCTGTCGCTCAACCTGTTCCAGCAGAGCCACACTTTCGTGAGGAGATTCGGGCGTTGTCAACGACCGCGCCGCATTGAGCAAACGGTTTTTGACACACACGCGACAATACGTCGCAAATGACGCTCCGCGCGACGGGTCATACCGCTTAACGGCGGTCAGGAGCGCCAACATTGCCTCCTGCACCAGGTCGTCGTTATCCACCGCACGCGCCGCCATATACGCCGCTTCCACGCGGAGCATCGGCATCATGCGTTCGGCGAGCATCACGAACACACGCTCTTCGCCTTGTTGAAACATCTCCACCAATTGCTCATTGGACATCATCCGCTCGGACATGGCCACAACAACACCTCGTTTGACTGGACTGGGTGATTCGAAAGCAGACTTCTGTTGCAAGTGGTAAAAATGAATAGGCTTCTGCTAGTATATTCAGTATACCGCCCTTGCCGCAAAAAGTCAATGATTTTCAGAAAAAAGTCTGGATTTTTGCAAAAAAACATAAAACATTACGATTTTGTTTTGTTTATATTATACAAATATCAAGAAGTTTCCTTTACATTTTCAGCATCCTCTCCTCCGAGATGCTGTCCGAAACACAAACAAGCATCTTTGACCGCTGTCTGACGCTGTCAAAGATGCTTGCACTGCTTTATAGTGTATCGGGTACCGTCCATCCGGAAAACACCGCCCGAAGCGGTATACTCGGCACATCCATCGTCAGCGGCATACCGCTCACATCGTCAAACGTGACCGTAAACGGCACGCCATCCATTGCCCCGTCATACACGGTGTTGAACGTGTCGCGATCCCGACACGCATCCAGCGCACGACAAAGTCCCTTCACCGCCGCGCCGACAGGCAACGCATCGCCGTCAAACGACATGCTCATCCCGGCATAGGTCACCGCCACTGTCTGCCCGTCCCACGTCATGGACAAACCGTCCAACGTTTCCGGCTCCGTGACGGTCAACGATGCGCAGGACGGATCCAGCCGATCCAGCGTGCCGGTATATACCGCGCCGCCGTAATCCAGGCTGACCGTACATTGAAAACCGTCGGTTGTCGGCGGGGTCGGTGTTTTGCCGCAGGACGACAGACACAGCCACCCCAACGTCAACATCAAAGCGATCGTGCCGATTCGTTTCCAAACCATACCCTCATTCCTTCTCACCATTCAAATTGAGAAAGAACCATCGGCAACCGTTCGATCATATCGGTCGGAAGCATCGCGGCATTGCCGAACTGCTCGGCCGTCTTCTCCCCCGCCAATCCATGAAGATGCACTGCCGCTTTTGCCGCCGCAAGCGGAGTCATACCGCCCGCAACCAACGCTGCCAGCATGCCTGCCAGCACATCGCCGCTGCCGCCCGTTGCCATGCCCGAGCATCCCGTACGATTGATATATACCGTATCACCATCAGGGCAGGCAATCAGCGTTCCGGCGCCCTTGAGCACCGCCACCGCGCAGTATTCCGTGGCAAGTCGTCGCGCCGCCCGGATGCGATCCGCTTCCACCTCTTTGGTCGTTATCCCCAGCAGGCAAGCCGCCTCCCCGGGATGCGGCGTCATAATCAGCGGTGCCGATCGGTCTTTCATCACCATTTTATGCGTGGCAAGGAATTTTAGACCATCGGCATCCAGAATGAGCGGCAGGTTGACCTTCGGAAGCCAGCTTGCCAATAACTGCTGTACCTGCGGGTCTTCCGAAAGGCCACAGCCCACCAGCACTGCTTGGGACTTGCTCTGCAGCTTCATCAGCGTCGATTCCGCAGTCGGATCGATCACACCTTCGGAGGTTTCGGGAAGCGGGTGGTACACCGCCTCCCACAAACTGCCCGCCGCAATCGGATAAATGCTTTCCGGAAGCGCCATATGCAACAGCCCGATACCGCTACGAAGCGCCGCTTTGCCCGCCATCAATGCCGCGCCCGCCATACCTTTACAGCCGCAAACCGACAGCAACGAGCTGAACGTGCCCTTATGGCCGTACGCATCACGAGGCACAAGCGAATCGGCGACGGCGGCACTCGTCATGTCCGTGACCGTCTGTAAATACGGTTGTACATTTGCTTCGGGAACGCCGATGGACGCCACATAGATCTCGCCGCAACGCGCTTTCGCATCGGACAACACGTGCGCGGGCTTCGGTGCCGTGAAGGTGACGGTGCGATCGGCGGGCAACATATGCGCATCCGCGCGATGACCGTCCGCTTCCATACCCGACGGGATATCCACCGCTACCACAACGGGCAACAGAACTTTCAATCTGGAAAACACCCGCTGTACCGTGGCAGGAAGCTGTCCGTGATAGCCGATACCGAACACCGCGTCGATCACATGCGTGGTGTTATCAAGCGATTCGCTGTTCCAGAAGCCGTCGAATGCCTCTTTGAGCGTAGGTACCAGTGCATAGCTATCCTTGCCCTTCCAATCGTTGCACAGCTTCTTGAGCTTGCGGTCGGCAAGAGTGCCCGGTTTCGGCTCACCGCAAGGCAACACCACCGACACCGAATAGCCCGCCTTCACCAGACGATCCGCAATCACAAAGCCGTCGCCGCCGTTGTTGCCGCTGCCACACAGCACCAGCACGTGGCGGCAATAACACTGCGGATACCATTCGCAAAAGCGATCCGCCACAAGATTGCCCGCCGCGTCCATCAGCTCATTTTTCGTAATTATTTTATCCTGTTCCAGTTCATTTTCGAGCGCTTGCATATCCGCCGCGGAAATCACCGGCACGCTGTTTTCCAACAACACAATCTCACTCATGATCTGCTCTCCTCGTTTCCAGCAATACAGACGATTGCAGACCGATTTTCAGCGCCTCGAGCACCGCATCGTTCGGTTCAAACAGTACCAGCGTCGCCCCGCTTTTCGGGCTGTGATAGGTGAAATACCACGTGGCGGATGCTTTGGACCTTGCCGCCATGACCACGCGGTCAAAGCGTGCATCCGACGGCAGACAGCGCACAGGGAGCAGATGCTCGATCTTGTCCCCGCGTACGCGCACGATGGTTTTGCGGTCCCGCCGCGCCACAATGCGATCGATATCGATATCGCCGTTCGTCACCGCATATTCGACTTCCCAGCTTTGCGTGCTGATCACCCAGTAGAGACCGAAACCGCACATCAGCGCCACGGGAATCAACAGCCACGGAACCATCCACAGCACCAATCCGCATACCAACAGCGCCACCGCTGTTGTTCCAAGCGTCACCGCGATCCGTTTACCGTCCATGGCTTGCTTGACGATCTGTTCTGCAAAACTATCCATATCGGCACCTCCGAAATATATGTTTGCTTTATTATACCAATTTCTTTTTTAGAATGCAACGGTTTCTATTGACCGATCCGCGTTTTTTCGTTATGATAAAAGCAGTTTTTGACAAGGAGGTGCATCGTCCGTGACGTATCCGCAATCTCTTCTCTATCTGGAAGCCCTGCGTTCGCGCGGTATACAGCCCGGCCTGTCGCGGATGCAGGACGCCGCTGAGCGCCTCGGGCATCCCGAGCGCGCCTTTGCTGCCGTCCACATCACAGGCACCAACGGCAAAGGCTCCACCGCCGCGATGATCGCCGCCGCACTGAACGCCGTCGGTCAGCGGACAGGGCTGTTTACCTCCCCTGCTGTCACCGATATCCGCGATACCATTCAGATCGACGGGCAACCGATCTCCGAGGATGCCTTTGCCGCCGCCGCGACTGCTGTGTGCGAAGCGTTTCCCGATGGACTGACGGAGTTTGAATGGCTGACGACCGTTTGCTTTGTCAGTTTCCGTCAGGCAGGCGTCAAGCTGGCGGTCGTGGAATGCGGTCTGGGGGGACGCGGGGACGCTACCAACATCCTGCCATCGCCGCTGTGCGCCGTGTTCACGCCGATCGATCTGGATCACACCCATCTTCTGGGATCCGATATCGAAGCGGTGGCGCGTGAAAAAAGCGGTATCATCAAACCCGGCTGTGATGTCGTCTGTGCGCCGTTGCTCCACGCCGATGCCCTCGGCGTGCTTTACGAAGCGGCGGCACAAAACGGCTGTTGCCTGTGGCAACCGAGCCCGAACGCCGTATTGACGGTTGACGAACACCCCCTCGTTCTGACCATGAAGGGCGTTCATCAACAACACAACACGCGCACGGCTCATATGGTACTCGAGCGGTTGCAAGCCCGCGGGATCGCGATCGATTTTGACAAAGCGCTCACCCGCATGGCGACCGTTTCCCTGCCGTGCCGCCAGGAACTGTTGGAAACTACCCCGCCGTTGTTGCTGGACGGTGCCCACAATGCCCACGGAATCGCGGCGCTTTGCGCGCGTCTCGGCGAGATGGCTCCCGTCACGCTGATTATCGGCATGCTTGCCGATAAGGATCACGAAGCGGTATTGCAACAGCTCGCCCCCTTTTGCCGCCGCATTCTCTGTTGCACACCGCCCGACACACCCCGTCCCGCCATAGAAGCGAAGGCACTTGCCGCCGTCGCGGCGTGCTGTCACACGGATGTAGCGGTCATTCCCGACCCCATACAAGCCTATGAGAGCGCAAAAAATGCCCCCGACACCACCTGTATCGTGGCGGGAGGCTCCTTTTACACGGCGGCGGCGATCCGTCGGCATATCCTCGAAGGGTAAAGGATTGTCGGCGGTTACCGTGCAACATCATACGACAGAAAACTTAAAAGCGGCCAATGAGCGTTACTCTCTCATTGACCGCTTTTACTGCTTCTTCGGCTCCACTGGACTCTACCTCTTCTTTCTACAGATTTTTTTACAGAATTAGAAGTGTTTCCGTCGGTTCTTCTTATTCCTACGGAGAATTCATTTGTAAAGGTTCATGGGTTTTCGTTCCTTTTCTTAAGGATGGATCTTAACTCTTCCGAGTAGCGATGATTTGAAGATCGAATCTGTCATAAGTGTTTCATGCTAATTGCTTTCTGGTTTTTGTCGAAGTCTTTTCCTGCTGGATGTATCCGGACAAGAAACCGATTAACTGTTTAACCTATACTACGTGAAAGCTTTTGACCTCTTCTTTCGTCAGATTGTTATCGTTCGGATAATTACGTGTTCATCGGAAGTATTTCCTTTCGGTAAATTCAGATCAGGGATCTTTAACCGTTCATCGGAAGCAACCCTTTCGCTTTTGAATTGTAAGTCGGCTTGTAACATTCCCTTTTTATTGTTACAAAATCTTGTGTGCTATTCAGTTTTTTGAGCATCTATATGATGGGTATCATCGGCCTGTCTTCGTTTATCCGGCCAGGTTCCTTGATTAGGATGATCACATCTGTTCGGTGATCGTTTTTACCTTTTGCGAAAATGGTTTCGAGATCCTCTCCATCTTGGGGGCTGACTAGTACACGGGACTCATCCTTTCTAAGCTATTCTTTGATGTAGGGATGATGAATTTTCATAGCAAACAGCTCCTTTGGTTTCCTGTTTTGCCTGAACCGTCTAGCGGCTTTTACTACGCCACCGGACTCACCTCTTTCTGTAGCGTTAAAGGTTTCGGCTCTCTTCGATCCGTTTTTCGGATTCTGTTTTTGGCCTCTTCCTTTCTGCATCTTTACTATACCACACCCGTTCGTGAATGTCAACAGTTTTTTTAAACTTTTTGGAAAAAATATATATTTTTTACATAAACACACTTTTTTGCGATTTTCTCTTGACGAACGTTTGTAAACGCGGTACAATAAAAGAAGTGAGCCGCTGAAAAGCACCGTTTCGACAGGGATTTTCCCCCGTTCGGGCGGTTTTTTTCATAAAACACGAATCATAATCGGAAACGGAGTGCATACACTATGAGCGAAGAGCAATTTGAAGAATTCACCGCCGACACCGTCACCCTGATGGACGAAAACGGCGAAGAGCAGGAATTTGAAATCCTGGACGGTATTGAAACCGACACTGCGCGGTATCTCGCGCTGATGCCGATTTATGACGATCCGGAGGAACTCGTGGAATCCTCGGGCGAACTGCTTGTCATGCGCGTCGAAGAGGAAGACGACGGCGAAGTGCTGGTCACCATTGATGACGACGACGAATTCGAAGAGATCCTGTCCATCTTCGAGGAGCGCCTGGCGGAATACTACGAAATCGATCATCTGGACGAGTAACATCCGTTTCATCCCCTGCGTAGTGCGCGGACCGCTGTCTATAACCCTATTACAGTATAATTTCGGGAGCTTGACTCCGATGCGGGATTGCAGACCTCCCCGCCTCGCGCGGGACGAAGGGAGCGTGAAAGCATTGGGCGGGCACCCACCTGCTTTACTAATAGCAGGTTATTCCGACAGCATACGGCTACGCGGGGTCTTTTATGCCCTGTCAGAAGGTCGCGGCGTTTGCCGCGGCCTTTTTTGCTTATAATATATTGTATAATATGAAGAATCGGAAATAGAATTGACTTATTGACCAATCTATGGTAATATCATACCGTATATATCTGCATTTTACGATCTATTTCGAAGGTGGTATGGATATGAATCAATCGGACAAGCTCGATCAGAATCCCGAATTGCTCAAACTGGAATTGCAACGTGCCGAAAAAATGCTGGCGGATCAGCAACAAAAGAACGCCAAGCTCGCCGCGGAACTGCAGATCATGACATCCAAATACAATGAACTTTCCAACGATCACGCACAGGTGATTGCCTCCTCCTCCTGGCGCATGACCGCTCCGTTTCGCAAAGTGGCGCTGGCGCTCAAACGTTGCCGCTTCACCTTTCTGATCGGCAAGGCTTTCAAGCTGTTGCTGACACGCGGCCCGAAGGCACTGTTTTCCAGGCTCTTCGCTAAGCGCCGTGTCTCCAAGCACGTTGCCTCCTTCACCATCAGCAAGGAGCGCCGCGCCGCCGAAGAAGGCACCGCCTTCCCCGAGGATATCACCATCAGCGTGCTGGTGCCGCTTTACAACACACCGCTCAACTTTCTGGAAGAAATGATCCGCTCCGTACAGCATCAGACCTATCCGAAATGGGAGTTGTGTCTGGCGGACGGCAGTGACGCCGACCACGCCGATGTTGAAAAAACCGTGCGCGCGATGATGGCGAAGGATTCCCGCATCGTGTATCGCAAGCTGGAGAAAAACCTGGGTATCTCGGACAACACCAACGCGTGTATTGACATCGCCACCGGTGACTATATCGCGCTGTTTGATCACGACGACCTGCTGCATCCGTCGGCATTGTTCCGTGTGATGCAGTCCATCTGTGAACAACACGCCGATTTCATCTATACCGACGAGGTCACGTTCCTCAAGAACAACACCAACAATCTGGTCAACGCCCACTTCAAGTCGGACTTCGCGCCCGATACTCTGCGTTCCTACAATTATATCTGCCATCTGTCGGTGTTCAGCCGCGAGCTGCTCGACAAGGTCGGATATTTTCGCAAAGAATACGACGGCAGTCAGGATTACGACCTGATCCTGCGCTTGACCGAACAAGCGAACACCATTGTTCACATTCCCGAAATCCTGTATTTCTGGAGAGGTCACAAAAATTCCACTGCGCAGGACATCGGGGCGAAACCGTACATCATCCAATCGGCACACAAAGCTCTCGATGCACATCTGGAACGGTGCGGGCTGAGCGGCAAAACCGACGATTCTTCGCTGATTTCCACCTATCGCATCCGCTACAACATCCAAGGGCAACCGTTGGTATCGATCATTATCGCCAACAAAGATCATATCGACGTATTGGATGTGTGCATCCGCTCGATTTACGAAAAAACCACCTATCCGAATTTTGAGATTGTTATCGTTGAGAATAACTCCACCGAAGAAAGTACCTTCCGCTACTACGAACAGCTCCAAAAGTCGTATGACAACCTCCGTATTGTCGTCTGGAAGGATAAATTCAACTATTCCGCCATCAACAACTTCGGCTTTGAGGAAATCCGCGGCGAGTATGCACTGCTGCTCAACAACGATATTGAGGTCATCACCAACGGCTGGATCGAAGAAATGTTGATGTATGCCCAGCGAAAAGATGTCGGCGCGGTCGGCGCAATGCTGTATTATCCCGACGATACCATTCAGCACGCCGGCGTGATTGTCGGTCTGGGCGGCGTCGCCGGCCATTCACACAAGAACTTCCCGCGCGATTCCTTTGGATACATCGGACGCGCCTCCATCGCGCAGAATCTGTCCGCTGTCACCTTTGCCTGCGTCATGATCCGCGCGGATGTGTTCCGGGAAGTCAACGGATTGGACGAATCCTTTGAGGTAGCGTTTAACGACGTGGATATGTGTATGCGCATCCGCAAGGCCGGCTACCTGATCGTATTCACTCCTTACGCAGAACTGTATCACCACGAATCCAAGAGCCGCGGTGCGGAAGATACGCCCGAAAAGGTCAAGCGTTTCAATTCCGAAATCCAACGTTTCCGGGATCGCTGGAGTCAGGAGCTCAAAGACGGCGATCCTTACTACAACCCGAACCTGACACTGGATCGTGAGGATTTCTCCTTCAAAGATTAACCCGAGAGAAAAAGAAGGTCGTGACTATGAACAACACCAACGGTATCAAACGGTTTCTCTACGATATTAAGACGTTTTTTCCATTGCTGGTCAATCTGACCGCGCGTGACTTTAAAGTCAAATACCGCCGCTCCTTTCTGGGTGTGCTCTGGAGCACGCTGAACCCCCTGTTCACCATGCTGGTGATCACGCAGGTGTTCGGACTGCTTCTGAAGGTGAAGATCGACAACTTCGCGACGTACTACATCGTCGGATGGTCGATCTGGAACTTCTTCTCCGAAGCCACCTCCCTGTCTATGAGCTCCATTCTCGCCGGTGCGGCACTGATCAAAAAGGTGTATATTCCGAAATATATCTTCCCGTTGGAAAAGTGCCTGTTTGCGCTGATCAACCTGGCGTTCAGCCTGATCGCCGTCGTTATCGTAATGCTCATCCAGGGCGTCTATCCCACCTGGACGATTCTGCTCGCCCCCATCCCTGTGCTGTATTGCTTTATCTTCTCCATCGGCTTCAGCCTGATGCTCAGCGCACTGACGGTGTATTTCCGCGATATTCAGCACCTGTACAGCGTCCTGCTGACGGTGTGGATGTACCTCACCCCCATCATCTATCCGATGAGCCTGCTGGACGGCAGTAAGGCGATGCAAACCATTATCCGTTGCAACCCGTTGTACTATTATGTGGAGTATTTCCGCGACGTGATGATGTACAATACCGTCCCGAATCTGTGGGACAACCTGATCTGCATCGGCATTGCGCTTATCACACTGGCGCTCGGATGCCTCATCTTCTCGAAAGCACAAAAGAAGTTTATTCTCCACATTTAAGGAGGGCGTCAATCATGGATCCCATCAATGCTGTAGAAGTGCGCGACGTTGAAATGCATTTCAATATGAGCAAGGAAAAGCTGGATAGCTTAAAAGAATATTTTCTCAAGCTCGTCACCCGCAAGCTGATGTTTGAAGACTTTGTCGCGCTGGACAAAGTGAGCTTCGATATCCCGAAGGGCGACGTGTTCGGCATTGTCGGCCTCAACGGCAGCGGCAAAAGTACAATTCTGAAGATCATTTCGGGTATTCTGACCCCCACCAAAGGCACTGTCCGGACCGTCGGCACCATCGCCCCGCTCATTGAGCTCGGCGCGGGCTTTGACATGGACCTGACCGCCAGAGAGAATATTTATCTCAACGGCTCGGTGCTGGGTTTCTCCAAAGCCTTTATGGACGAGAAGTTCGAAGATATTGTCGAGTTTTCCGAAATGCGCGATTTTCTCGACACGCCGATGAAGAACTATTCCTCTGGTATGGTCGCGCGCATCGGTTTTGCCATCGCGACCATGACCAAGCCCGACATCCTTATCGTGGACGAGATCCTCGCCGTCGGCGATTTCCATTTCCAGGAAAAATGCGAACAGCGCATCAACAGCATGATCAACGACGACACCACCGTTATCATCGTGTCGCACTCCATCGAGCAGATCGAGCGCCTGTGCAAACATTGCGCCTGGCTGGAAAAAGGCAAACTCCGCATGATCGGTGACGCCGCCGACGTGTGCAACGCCTACAAGAACACCTGATCGGTATATAAAGAAAAAAAGAGACATGACCGCCAAGCCAAACGGTCATGTCTCTTTTTTATATCACACATTATCCGTCGCATCGTCAGGCGGATCGCAGATACAACCCTCAAAGGCACGTTGCGTCAGGCACTGCTTTCGCAACGCATCCATGCGGCGATCGAGCGCCGCACTGATGGCGGCACATTCAGACAGCTCCCGCGCCATCTCCTCGGTAAAGGTCGCCGTCTTCTTATAGCGAAGCTGGTGCTCCAGGCTCGCCCAGAAATCCATCGCGATGGTGCGGATCTGGATTTCCACCTTCATGATGCGCTTTTCCTGCGCCAGAAAGATCGGCACGCCGACGATCATATGCAAGCTGCGGTAGCCGTTCGGCTTCGGGTTCGTGATGTAATCCTTGCGGCAGATCAGCTGAATATCGTCCTGCATCAACAGCGCCTGTGCCAGATCATACACGTCCTCAGGGAACGAACACACCACCCGCACACCGGCGATGTCGTTGAGCGTTTCCTCCATCGCCTGCGGCGTCATCGGCACACCGCGCTTTTCCAGCTTGTTCTGGATGCTGCGCAGGCTCTTCAGCCGCGTTTTGATACTGCTGATGGGATTGCGGTCGTATTCCAGCGAATACTCCTCGTTGAGCACTTTAAACTTCGTTTCAATCTCCATCATCGCACAGCGATAGTAGGTCATCAGCTTGATGAGATCCTGCGAATACTGTCGGAGCTCCTGCGCCGTGGATTCATCGGTCTCTCCCGAAAAGGCGGCGATCATCCAGTCGTTGTCTGCGCCGTATTGTATCATATTCGTCGTTCCTTTCTGTTGTCGATTGCCTGTATTATATCACAAAGCACGCAAAAGGGTTTGAAGGAATTGTAAATCTGCGGGTATAAACGTATGCGCCGACAACACGAGATTGCCGGCGCCGAAAAAAGCCACATTATTTCTGACCGGTGGATCCGAATCCGCCTTCGCCGCGGTCGGTCTCGTCCAGCGTGTCGCATTCCGTAAAGTCCGCGGTGATAAACGGGGTGATGATCATCTGCGCCATGCGCTCGCCGTGTTCCACGGTCTGCGCCGTTTCGCCGTGATTGTGAAGCGCCACCATGATCTCTCCGCGATAGTCGCTGTCAATGACTCCCACCTTGTTGGCAGGCGCCAGTCCGCGTTTGCAGGCGGTGCCGCTGCGGGCATAGATCAACCCCGCAAAGCCTTCGGGAATCTCCATCGCCAATCCCGTGCGGATCATGACGGTAGTGTGCGGTGCGATCGTGACCGCTCCGTCCTCAATCAGCGCATACAGATCCGCGCCCGCCGCCATCATCGAACCATACGACGGCACCGTCGCCGCTTCATGCAGTTTTTTTACATGCACAATATGTTTCATACGTCTCATCCTTCCTCAATGTTGCCGCTGCCCATCGTGCGTTGCCACACGCCGTCTGCCCACACCGCGCATCCGCTTTCCAGCGATGCGGGCACGTTCAGAATACGCTGATTCGCCGAACCGCGAAACAGGAGCGACACATCCTTTTTGTCCGCTTCAAAGCGACCGTCCACCAGCACATCCAGCCGGGACAACAGCATCATGACCGTGGGATCGGCAGCCGCAAGAGCGAGCAATTCTTCAAACGTAAACCCCGAATAGCACCAGATGCTTTTGTCGGGATGGGTTTGTCGGAACACTTCGAGAAACGCGGCGAGCTCCGCGCGATTCTCGGGCTCGAACGGTTCGCCGCCGAGCAACGACAACCCCTGAACATAGGATGGCGATGCCGCCGTCAGCAATTGCGCCTGCGTTGCCGCCGTGAACGGCTCTCCGAACGAAAAGTCCCATGCCTCGCGGTTAAAACAGCCCGCGCACCGATGGCGGCAACCGCTGACGAACAGCGACACCCGCACACCGGGTCCGTTGGCAATATCTCTTGGTTTGACAGCGGCAACATTCATAATCCGTTTCCTTTATCGTTTACAGATGCAATACGCGTTCCTTGATTTCCTGCGTGCGACCCTGATTCCAGAACTGCGTGCCGATATAGCCGCAGGTGCGGCGTGCCACGTTGAGCTTGCTCTGATCGGTGTTGCCGCAGTTGGGGCAATGCCAGATCAGCTTGCCGTCGTCGTCCTGAATCTCAATTTCGCCGTCAAAGCCGCAGATCTGGCAATAGTCGCTCTTGGTGTTGAGCTCGGCATACATGATATGATCGTAAATAAACTGCATCACGGACAGCACCGCATCAAGGTTGTTCTGCATGTTGGGCACTTCCACATAGGAAATCGCGCCGCCGGGCGACAACGCCTGGAATTTCGATTCCAGCTCCAGCTTGTCAAAAGCATCGATTTCTTCGGTAACATGCACATGGTAGCTGTTGGTGATATAGTTGCGGTCGGTCACACCCTTAACCTTGCCGAAGCGCTTTTGCAGGCATTTGGCAAATTTGTAGGTGGTACTTTCCAGCGGCGTGCCGTACAGCGAGTAGTCGATCTGCTCAGCGGCCTTCCATTTGGCGGTGTATTCGTTGAGCTTGCGCATGATCTCCAGGCCCAGCGCTTCGCCGTCGGGCTCGGTGAGCTTTTTGCCGTTGAGGCTGTACACACATTCCCAAAGGCCGGCATACCCCAGCGACAGTGTCGAATAGCCACCGTGCAGATACTTGTCGATCGTTTCACCCGACTTCAGGCGGAGCAACGCGCCGTGTTGCCAGAGGATCGGCGCGGCATCCGACAGCGTGCCGGTCAGACGCTCATGACGGCACTGCAACGCGCGGTGGCACAGCTCCATGCGCTCGTCGAAAATCTCCCAGAATTTCGCCATGTCGCCTTCCGCCGACAGACCGATATCCACCAGATTGATCGTAACCACGCCCTGGTTGAAGCGACCGTAATACTTCGGCTGACCATTTTCGTCCACATACGGCGTCAGGAAGCTGCGGCAACCCATGCAGGTGTAGCAGTGACCGTCGCCGTTTTTGTCGATCTTGTTCTGCATCATGACCTTTTCGGAAATATAATCAGGGACCATGCGTTTGGCGGTGCATTTTGCCGCCAGCTTTGTCAAATAATAATACGGGCTGTCCTCGTGGATATTCTGCTCCTCCAGCACATAAATGAGCTTGGGGAACGCGGGTGTCACCCACACGCCCTTCTCGTTCTTTACGCCTTGATAGCGTTGGCGAAGGGTCTCCTCAATGATGAGTGCCAGATCCGCTTTTTCCTGTTCGGTCTTCGCTTCACCGAGGTACATGAACACGGTCACAAAGGGCGCTTGTCCGTTGGTGGTCATCAGCGTGACCACCTGATACTGAATCATCTGCACGCCGTTTTTGACTTCCTCGCGCAAACGGTGCTCGGTAATACGCTCCACTGTTTCCGCCGTCACCGCGTCGCCGAGCATGGCAAGCTCTTCCTCCACCTGACGGCGGATCTTGCGACGGCTGACATCCACAAAGGGCGCCAGATGCGTCAGGCTGATGCTCTGACCGCCGTACTGGCAGGATGCCACCTGCGCGATGATCTGAGTAGCGATGTTGCAGGCGGTGGAAAAGCTGTGCGGTTTTTCGATCAGCGTGCCGCTGATGACCGTGCCGTTCTGCAGCATATCCTCCAGGTTCACCAGATCGCAGTTGTGCATATGCTGGGCGAAATAGTCGGCATCATGGAAATGGATGATACCCTGCTCGTGCGCAGACACGATGTCCGCAGGAAGCAGAATGCGCTTGGTGATGTCCTTGCTGACCTCACCTGCCATATAGTCGCGTTGCACACTGTTGACGGTAGGGTTCTTGTTGGAGTTTTCCTGCTTGACCTCTTCGTTGTTGCATTCGATCAGACTGAGGATCTGATCGTCGGTGGTATTGGATTTGCGCACCAGTGCGCGGGTATACCGATAGGTGATATAGCGGCGCGCCACATCGAATGCACGCTGATTCATGATCTGGTCCTCGACCATATCCTGAATCTCCTCCACGGTCAGCGAACGATTCATATTCATCGCGGCACTTTCCACATCCTCCGCAATACGACGGATCTGCACCTCGCTCATGCGGGAGCTGGGCACCACGCTGTCGTTGGCTTTGGCGACCGCCACAATGATCTTCTGCCCGTCAAAGACTTCTTCGACGCCGCTTCGTTTGATGATCTTCATAATCTTCTCGCTTTCCCGGTATCCAAAATATACCGTATTCTGTGGTATTTTACAGGGTGAACCCCATGATTTTGTGGTTTCGGGTTTTATTATACCCACAACTTGTGGTGTTGTCAACACAAATGACCCAAGATATTGTGCGATGCGCGGTTACAATTTTGAAACTTCCACCATATCCTGTACAATTCGGTCGAAACTATTGTATTTTCGGAAAAGATATGCTATACTCGGAGTAACCCAAATTCAATGATAAAGGAGTCTGTGTATTATGAAACGTGTTATGTCTTTGATTCTTGCCGTCGCGATGATGGTTTGCTTTGCGTCCTGCGGCGCCCCGAAGCTCGAAGGCGTGGAAGCGCCTGTGGACATTCTGAACACCGTATGGGCGACCTACGGCGAAGCGGAAACCTTCTTTGCTATGGGCGGCGACTATGCGAACATGGTCGAAAATGCGCCCGGCGCGGTGGACATTGCCGATACCGCGACGATGCAATCGCTGTTTGCCTGCCCTGAAAATGCGGTGGCGATGGTTGACGGTGCGGCATCTCTGATCCACGCCATGAATGCCAATACCTTCACGGGTGTGGCGTATCACATTGCTGACGGCAACAATGCCGACGAATTCATCACCGCGATGCAGGATGCCATCAAAAATCAGCAATGGCTGTGCGGCGCGCCCGAACAGCTGATGATCGCGAAGCTGTCGGCGGATTACGTCGTCGTGGTGTACGGTGCGACAGATCTGGTCAACACCTTCCAGACCAAGCTGACGGCTTCCTACGAAATCACCGAAGTGATCGTGCAGGAAGCGCTCGTGTAATTTGTCGTTAAAATGAAGAGGGGGAAAAAGTAGTCATGGTCTTTTCCGCGATTCCGTTTTTGTACTACTTTCTCCCCCTCGTTTTATTGGTATACTATTTGTCGCCCCGACGTATGAAAAACACGGTCTTGCTCCTGGCAAGCTTGGTTTTTTATAGCTGGGGCGGCCTTTCTTTTACCCTTTTGATGCTCGCGACGATCATCGTCGGGTATGTCAGCGGTCTGCTGATCGATCGTTTTCGCAGCACATCCGCCTCGAAAGCCGTCATGATCGTCAGCACTGTCCTGTTCATCGGTGTGCTGGGGTATTTCAAATATGCCGATTTCTTCATTTCCAACTTCAACGCCGTGACGGGCTTGTCCGTGCCGCTGTTGCGTCTGACACTCCCCATCGGTATCAGTTTTTACACGTTCCAGGTATTAAGCTACACGGTGGATGTCTACCGCGGCTCGGTCCGCGTACAGAAGAATCCGCTCGATCTGGCGCTGTTTATCACCATGTTCCCGCAGTTGATCGCCGGTCCCATCGTGCGCTACATTGACGTGGAGCAGGAGCTCTCCGTTCGCACCCATTCGTTTGAGCAGATCGCCAACGGCGCCGGACGCTTTTGCCTGGGACTCGGCAAAAAGGTGCTCATCGCCAATCTTCTCGGTGAGCTTTGCGCCGCGGCGCAAGCAACCGAAGATCCGTCGGTGCTGTTTGCATGGCTGTACGCGATCGGCTTTATGCTTCAGATCTACTTCGATTTTTCCGGCTACAGCGATATGGCGATCGGTCTGGGATCCATGTTCGGATTCCATTTCCCCGAAAACTTCCGCCACCCCTATGCCTCCACCTCGGTCACGGAATTCTGGCGCCGCTGGCACATGACGCTCGGTTCCTGGTTTCGGGATTACGTCTACATCCCCATGGGCGGCAACCGCGTCAAAACGGCGCGTTGGGTGCTGAATATTGCGGTGGTGTGGACACTGACCGGTTTCTGGCACGGTGCCGCCTGGAACTTTATTCTGTGGGGTTGGTTCTTCGCCGTGCTGCTGATGTTTGAAAAAAGCCGTGTCGGCAAAGCGTTGACGCGCACCCCCGTCCTGTCGCGGGTATACGTGCTGTTTGCCGTGATGATCAGTTTTGTGCTGTTCAATGCCGCCGATCTTCCCGCCGCCGCTCAGTCCGTTCTGTCCTTGTTCGGCGGAGCGCCTGCCGTCTCGGCAGAGGCGCTGTATTACCTGAAGAGCTACGGCGTACTGTTGCTTGTGGGTGCCGTCGGTGCGACACCCCTTCCCGCCAAAGCCGTGCGGGCGCTGGCATCGACTACAGTCGGCAAACGGGTGCTGACGGTCGCCGAGCCGCTCGTACTCATCACCCTATTGTTGCTGTCCACCGCCTTTTTGGTGGACGATTCCTTCAATCCGTTTTTGTATTTCCGTTTTTAATGTATGAGGAGGTGTGACACCGTGAGATCCCGTTTTTCCGTTATCCTGCGCGCTGTGGCGTTTTTATCCGTTATCGCGGTGTTGTGCGTGGCGTGCTTTGTATGTCCGAAACAGGAATATTCCGCCGCCGAACGCCGTCCGCTCGCTTCCTTCCCCTCTCTGACGCTCAACAGCATTATGAGCGGCAAGTTCACCGCCGATCTGGAAACCTACACGGTGGATCACTTCCCGCTTCGCGATACGTGGCGCACCTTCAAAGCCTATGTATCCAAGACCGTCTTCCGTCAGCAGGATCAGAACGGTCTGTATTGCCACAACGGATCGGTCGCCGACATGGAATATCCCCTGAACGCGGCATCCGTCGCCAACGCCTGCACCATCTTCGGCGATATCTACGAGCAATATCTCAAGGACAGCGGCAGTGCTGTATATACCACGGTAGTGCCCGATAAAAATGCTTTTCTCGCCGCCGACAGCGGTCACCTGCACATGGACTACGCGGCGTTTTACAAGCAGTTTGAGGAGCAAACTCCGTTTGCTACCTATATCCCGATCGATCACCTGCTGACGGCTGACAGCTACTTCGCCACCGATTCCCACTGGAAGCAGGAAGCGCTCCTGCCTGTCGCGCAAGCGCTTTGCGCCGCGATGGGTACCGCGACCGCCGCGGAGCATACCGTTCAATCCGCCGACCAGCCGTTTTTCGGCGTTTACAGCGGACAGTATGCGTTGCCGTTGGAAGCGGATACGCTGTGTACGGTGCATTCGGATGCCACCGACGCGATGACGGTCTTTGACATGGAACATCAGACTGCCATCCCCCTGTACGACATGTCCCGCCTGACGAGCGACGATCCGTACGAAGTATTCGTCGGCGGCTCTGTCTCGCTCGTGACCATTGACAATCCGTCGGCAACCACCGACCGAGAGCTGATCATGGTCCGCGATTCCTTCGGCTCATCCGTCGCACCGCTTCTCGCGGAAGGCTACGCCACTGTCACGCTGGTAGATATCCGCTATTTATCCCGCCACCAATTGTCCCGCTATATCGATTTTCACGGGCAGGATGTTCTGTTCTTATACAGCA
Source organism: Acutalibacteraceae bacterium (assembly GCA_045540655.1). Taxonomy (GTDB): domain Bacteria; phylum Bacillota; class Clostridia; order Oscillospirales; family Acutalibacteraceae; genus RGIG1959. The sequence continues at coordinate 3,894 of JAZQHP010000134.1, read as the reverse complement.
CCTCCACCCTGAACAACAGCGAGACCTTCAAATAAAGGAGACATCGCTATGAAAAAGCTTGCTCTATCGTTGCTGTCACTGGTCCTGCTTGTCGCCTCGTTGACCGCTTGCGGCAGGAATACGTCTGCCACGCTCGGTGTCATCACCGACAAGACCTACGAAAGCACGTTTATAAACCTCGGCTTTATGTTGCCCGACGGTTTCACATTCGCCGGTACGGAGCAAATCCGCGAGCGATACGGCGTGACCTACACCGAAAGCAACCTCGCCGATGCACCGATTCTCTACGATATGTATGCAGAGGATGCACAGGGCAACTCCGTTTCGGTGAGCCTGGAAAACATCTCGCTTATGAGCTCCCCCACCTCCTCGCCGAAGCGCTGTCTGGAAGAGGTTGCACAGGCCGTGGGGATGCAGATGGAACAAATGGGGCTCACCGACGTCAAAACCGAGGCGACCGTCATGACGGTGGCAGGACGATCGTTTGACGCGCTGATGGTGACATCCGTGTTCGGTGACACCACATTTTATCAGACGTATCTTTGCGAAGAACACGACGGCTACATGGCAACAATCACCATCGTCAGCCTGAATGAAGCCACCTACGGCACCCTGCTCAACAGCTTTTATCAACCGGGCACACCGACATAAGGAGAATAGACATGGTATTTTACATTGTACGCCACGGCGATCCCGACTACGAACACAACACCATCACTCCGTACGGACACGATGAGGCCCGTGCGCTGGCGACATGGTTTGACCACGTCAAGCTCGACCGCATCTATACCTCGCCGCTCGGTCGCGCCAAAGATACCGCATTTTACACCTGCCGGCGGCAACATATCGAGCCCGTTATACTGCCTTGGACAGAGGAAAGCATGGATTACATGCAACCGTACACCCCCGCCGACACGTGCACCTACCGCTTCTCCACCGCCGAGGGTGTGACGGATTTTGCAGATTTTTCAACCGTAAACCGCGGTGAGACCCTTGCCCGGCTTCAACAAAGTGCCGATGCCTTCCTTGCCGATCTCGGCTATGAGCGGCAGGGTGCGCATTACCGTATCACCGCACCGAACGATGAACGCGTGGCGCTGTTTTGCCACGGCGGCTTCGGTAGCGCGCTGACGGCTCACCTGCTCGGTATGCCGCCCGCACTCGGTTTCCTCTCGATGTTTATGACCACCTCGTCCGTGACCACGTTCACCTTTCATAATCACGACAGCGGCTTCACCCGCCCGCGCATGATCCGCTTCGGCGAGATCACACATCTGTTGCAAGCAGACCTGTCCGACGAACGCGTATACCCCGACAACCACAACCGATGACGGCTGTGGTTGTCTGTTTTAGGGCTTGTGATTTTGTCGTATCTGTGATACAATAAAAGAAAGGTTGTTACCTGCAGAAAGGATGGATTGAATTATGGCATTCAAACGCGCTCTGTGGCACAGCGGACTGACATATCAGCAAACCTGCCGTCAATGCCGCACCACGATTTCTTACACCGACCACTCGCTGGACTTTCGTCCCTGGTTTGCGGATGGCTTTGTGTATTGCCCGACCTGTCGCACCCCGCTTCGCCACCACGAGCAATATGCCATTGACACACCGACGGACCCTGTACACGTCGCCGTAACGCCGCCCCCTGCACCGTCTGCGCCCGTCGAATCCGCACCTGCCGCTGTGGATACGGCGATCCTGTTCTGTACCAAATGCGGTAAACAATTCCACGACGAGGACCGTTTCTGCTCCGGTTGCGGCAGTCCCCGCGCCTGAGATTCCCCAAACTACTGAATAAGGAGGTGTTCCGTTTGGATAGTCCCAACCGAACCGAAGGAACCCCGAAAAAAGACGAAGTGATCGTCCCCCCCGAAACCACCACCTTCTCCGTCAAGCCCGGCGATGAAGCCTTTGAAACGGGCGAATGGTTTGTGCCGACCGATATGGACAGCGATGTATTCGCGGACAGCGAGCCGGCGGAATCCCCCGAGCCTCCCGTCTCCGAGGATGATGAAGAGGAGGATGCCGCGCCCAAGCGCACCGACGCGCTGACCATCGTGATTATCGTCGCCATTGTGGCGCTGATTCTGATGGTTGTCACCGCCACCGTGATCCTCTGGGCCACGACCATGCGGTCGCCGAAAAAACCCGCCGCGCCCGCTGACACCACCATCACCACGACCACGCTCGCCGAAGGAGCTGTCGCGGACAAACCCACGACCACCACAACGACAGCGACCTCTACGACCACCACAACCACCACGACCATGCGGTCGCAAAACAACCGCGTGATCTGCTCGACCTGTTCGTACGTCTATGCGCAGGACAGCGATCATTGCCCTGCATGCGCGAACGAAGGCGTGTCCTGCGATTCCATCTGTCCCACCTGCAAAGGCGCTCATAACACCGAAGAAGGACAAGCCTGGGAGTTCTGCAGCTTCTGCGCCTCCTACTTTGTGGTGACGGACGGCGAGGTACACACCTGTAAACAATGCGGTGCCTCGGGGCTGACCCCGCAAGAGGTCGATCCTGTCAGCGGTAAATGCGACGACTGCAAGAACAGCACGCATCACTGCGAGCACTGCAACGCGCCGTGCGACGCATCGCTCACCTATAAAAACAAAATGGCATGCGCCGACTGCTATTCCTACGCCGTGAAAAACGTGTGCCCGCACTGCAACAAAGCGGTCAATCCCGAAACCGAAATGTGCCCCGACTGCAACGACGGCTATCCGAATCGCATCTGCCCCGGTTGCGGCATCGGCAAATTTGAATCCGGCACATCGTCGGGTGGTGCTTACTGCGAATTCTGCGGCACCAAAATGGTTTAATTTCTGCTCATACACAAAAAAGACCGAAGACACATGTCTTCGGTCTTTTTTGATTGCTTACAGATTGAAATACTTGTCATACTCGGCGGGGTGCGGAATCTTGGCGAGTTCACCGCACTCTTCGCGTTTGGCTTTGATGAAGTTCTCCAGCAGCCCTTCGGGGAACACGCCGCCTGCCGTCAAGTAGTCGTGATCGGCTTCCAGAACATCGAGCGCTTCCGGCAGCGACGTCGGCAGGCCCTGCAGTTTCGCCTTCTCCTCGTCGGACAGGTGATACAGGTTGACGTCGTAAGGACCCCAGCCATTTTCATGCGGATCGATCTGATTCTTGATGCCGTCGATACCCGCCATCAGAATCGCCGCATAGCAGAAATACGGGTTGCAGGTCGCATCGGGATTACGCAGTTCAAAACGGCGCTTGTCGGGCGATTTCGCATACGCCGGGATGCGGATGACCGCACTGCGGTTGGAGGTCGCATAGCCGACCGTCACAGGCGCTTCAAAACCGGGTACCAGACGCTTGAAGGAGTTGGTACTGGGGTTTGTCAGCGCGCACAGCGAATGGATATGCTTGAGCAGACCGCCCATGAACCAGTGGGCTTCACGGCTCAGATGCGAGTAACCCTCGTCATCGGAGAAGACCGGTTGTCCGTTCTTCATAAGAAGCATATGCACGTGCATACCGCTGCCCGCTTCGCCGTAGATCGGCTTGGGCATAAAAGTAGCAACCTTGCCGTATTTGAGGGCGGTGTTGTGGATGATGTATTTGATCATCATGGACGCATCCGCCATCTCGGACATTTTGCCGAGCTGGGGTTCGATCTCAAACTGACCCGATGCCGCCACTTCGGGGTGATGGTAGTTGATACGGATGCCCGCGTCCGCCATGTGCATGCACATTTCACTGCGGCATTCATAAGACACATCAAACGGCTTGGCGATGTGATACGCCTTCTGCTTGGGAACGACCACACCTTTGCCTTCGGTGGCGCTGTTCCAATAGGACTGTACCGCATCGACCGTCGCGCTGATACAGTCGGGGCTGACTTCCCAGCCCACC
>JAZQHP010000133.1:0-3486 GCA_045540655.1 Acutalibacteraceae bacterium | reverse complement strand
TGTTCTTGGCTCCCTCTGACGAGGGAGCTGTCCGAGCAAAAGCGAGGACTGAGGGAGAGAAAAGCCTTGACTACCCCTCCGTCTGCGGCTAAGCCGCATCCACCTCCCCTGACAAGGGGAGGCAAGGGTTTGCTCCGCTTCGTTATTGCTCCCCCGGTAAAACCGGAGGTTTATTTCACGCCTAAAGGCAGACAAAAAAACACCACCCTCCCGCCGAAGCGGAAGAGTGGTGCGGATAAACCGATTTTACAGGATGGGGCGCAGGGGATTGCCGTTGGCGAGATCCTCGAGCATCTGATCGCACACCATCAGGCAACGCGGCAGGTGATAGGGGCCCTTCCACATCGAGCCCTTCTGGGTGTGGGAGACGGTGCCGTCGCGATGCAGGTAGCCGTACCATTCGCCGTTTTCCTTGTCGTGGAAGTGGGAGAAGGCGTATTCGTGGGTCTTTTCAAACCACTCGAAGTATTTCTCGTCGCCGGTCAGACCGTACGCCATCAGCGTCGCGATGAGCACCTCGTTGTGCACCCACCACAGCTTCATATCCCATTCCAGCTGTTCGCAGGGACGACCGTCCACATCGGCGAAGTACACAAAGCCGCCGTGCTCCTTGTCCCAGCCGATCTCGAGGTGCCAGTCGAGGATGTTGAGCGCCTTTTGCAGGAGATCCTTGTCGCCCGTGACGAGCGCCTGGTTCATCAGGAACCACGAGTTTTCGCAGGAGTGACCGGGGTTGATGCAACGACCCGCGGGCGTGTCATAACGGGAGCCGTCGAGCAGGACGCTTTCCAGCACGCACTTGAGTTCGGGTTTGTAGTGATAGGTGATGATCGCGTCCGCCATTTCCTGCGTGACGGCGGTGTAGTAATCCGCCTTCTCGGGATCGCAACGGCGAAGCACCTGCGCGGAGCTGACGAGCACCATCGGCACCGCCGACGCGCGGTCGGCGCGGGTGGAGGCATAGCCCTTCGGGGTGATCTTGTAGGGATCCTTTTCGGGGGTGCGGAACAGCGTGAGCATGTTCTCGAACATATCCTCCGCCTTCTTGAGGGCTTCCTTATCGCCTGTCGCGAGCGCGTATTCCGCCATGCCGACGACATAGAAGCTCTCGGAGTACATATAGCGGCGCTTGCGCAGGGGCGCGCCGTCCTGCGTGGTCTGGAAGAACATACGGCCGTCCTCGTCGACGCAGTGCGCCTCGAGGAAGTCGTGGCCGAGCTTCGCCGCTTCGAGCCATTCCTCTTTCGCGCCGTAGTGGTTGCACAGTGCCGAGAAGGTCCACAGACCGCGACCCTGGAACCAGACGGATTTATCGGTGTTGTAGCATTTGCCTTGCTGATCCACCGACGAGATGTAGCCGCCGTGCTCGCGGTCGAGCAGGTCACTGTTCATCCAGAAGGGGATGCAGTCGTTGAGCAGATGATCGTGGTAGAATTTTTGGTAAGACGCCAGTTTTTCCTTGTTCATGCCTCATCCATCCTTTTCGTAATAAAATGCCTTATCGGTCATCTTTTATTGTACCGCAAGCGAGGGAGTGCTGTCAAGGGAAAGGCGGAATTTGGCAAAAAAGAATAAAAGAAGCCGCAAAAGAAAAATAAACGGTTGCAAATACCGACGGGATACTATAATATAAAAACATACGACAAAAAAATATACGGCATAATTTCGGCAAAAGGAGCGTGTGTAACATGAGTCCGGCATCCCTGATTACTATGGTGGCGCTGTTCATTGCGGGCTTGGTATTTTTTCTGTTCGGTATGAACATCATGTCCGACGGACTGGAAAAGCTCGCGGGCGGCAAAATGGAAAAAACACTCAAAAAAATGACCTCCAATCCCGTCAAGGCGATGGGGCTCGGTGCGGGCATCACGGCGATCATTCAAAGCTCGTCGGCGATGACCGTTATGCTCGTCGGTCTGGTCAGCTCGGGCATCATGACCCTGCGGCAATCCATCGGCGTGATCATGGGCTCGAACATCGGCACGACGATCACGGCGTGGATCGTGGCGCTCGCGGGCATCGAGGGGAAGGATAACCTGTTGCTTACGATCGTCAAGCCGGCGGTGTTCTCGCCGTTTCTGGCTCTCCTCGGCATCGCGATGATCATGATGAGCAAAAAGGCGAAGCGCCGCGACATCGGCACGATTCTGGTGGCGTTTGCGGTATTGATCTTCGGTCTGGAAATGATGGGCGACGCGGTGGATGCGATCCCGGCGGAGCGCTTTGAAGCGATGTTTCAGATGTTCAACAATCCGCTCCTCGGACTGCTTATCGGCATCGTGGTGACGGCGATCATCCAGAGCTCGTCGGCATCCATCGGCATCCTGCAGACGATCGCGCTTGCCTCGGGCAGTACGCTGACCTACGGTATGGCGATTCCGATCATCTTCGGTCAGAACATCGGCACCTGCGTCACCGCGCTCATCGCGGCAGTCGGCGTCAACAAGGACGGCAAACGCGTGGTGGTGGTGCATTTTGCATCGAAGGTCATCGGTACGATTGTGTTTATGATCCCCTACTATCTGCTCAGCGGTCTGCTGGCGGAATGGTACGGCACGATCGCTTCGGCACTCGGTATCGCCATCATTCACACGGTGTTCAACGTGCTCAACACGGCGCTGCTGTTGCCGTTCTGCGGTTTGCTTGAAAAGTTCGCGCTCATGGTCGTGCGGGACAAGCCCTCCGAAGCCCCGGCAGGCTATATTGACGAACTGTTGCTCAAGACCCCGTCGGTGGCGGTGGCGGAAAGCAAACGCACCGCCGTGGCGATGGCGCAGAATGCCCGCGATTCGCTGGCACTGGCGACGCGGCAGTTTGAAGGGCTATCCGAAGCGGATGCCGCGCTGATTGAGAAAAATGAGTGCATCGTCGATGAATTTGAGGACAACCTCGGCTCGTTCCTCGTCAAGCTGTCGGCGTGTGAGCTGTCCGATCGCGACGCGGCGGGCATTTCCAAGCTGCTTCTCTCGATCGGCGACTTTGAGCGCCTGTCCGATCACTCGCTGATGCTGCTCCGCGCGGCGCAGGAGATGAAGGATAAGAATGTGGGCTTCTCCGAGCAGGCACGCGGGGAACTGCGTGTGATCTTCACGGCGATGAATGAAATCGTGCGCATCACGACCGAAGCGTTTGAAACGAGCGATCTGGCGCTTGCCAAGCGTGTGGAACCGCTCGAGCAGGTCATCGACGGACTGATTGTGCAGACGAAGGAAAGTCACATCGAGCGGTTGCAGAAGGGTGCTTGCACCATCGAGCTCGGGTTCATCCTCAACGATGTGCTCACCAGCTGTCAGCGTGTGTCCGACCACTGCTCGAACATCGCCGTCTGTCTCATTCAGACGAAGCGCGATGCATTTGAGACGCACAGCTACCTCAACCGTGTGCGCTCGGGCAAGCAGTCCTTCGAGGATGCGTATGCCTACTATGCCTCGGTGTATCATTTTTAAAGAATACCGTCCGATCGCCCGCCGCTTTTTACGGCGGGCG
>JAZQHP010000132.1:0-8871 GCA_045540655.1 Acutalibacteraceae bacterium | reverse complement strand
GTTTTGCGGTGATAGCCGATCGCGTAGCGGTGCACCTCCTCCTGCATGGAGGAAACCAGCGTGTATGCGGCGCGGCATCCGTTGAGCGACAGCTCGGCGCCGCTGTCCATGATCGCGCGGGTGCGGTGATGTCCGTCCTTGACCAGTCCGAACAGCGGCACCGATACCTGCAGTTCCTGCATCACAGCTTGCACCGCCCTGACCTGCTGTTCCCCGCCGTCAAGCAGGATCAGATCGGGCAGTGTCTCAAATCCGTCCACCCGCTCCTGATAATCCGTCAGGCGGCGGGCAAGCACCTCCTGCATCGCGGCAGGATCGTCGCCGCCCTTCGCGATACGGATCGCGAAACGACGATAGGCGCTTTTGAGCGGGCGACCGCGTTCATACACGATCATGCCGCCGACCGCATCCTCGCCCGCGGTATGGGAAATATCGTAGCATTCGATGCGCGCGGGAGGCGCGGACAATCCGAGCAACGTCGCCAGCTCGTCGAGCGCCGCCGTGTCACGCCCGCTCATGCCAAGCTGATCCGCCAGATGCTGGGACGCATTCGCGCGGCACATCGCGACAAGCTTTGCCTGCTCCCCGCGCTTCGGACACACGATATGCACCCGCCGTCCCGCCTGCTGTGTGAAATATTGCTCCAGCAGTTCGGCGTCCTCGGGCAACTCGTCCACGGTGATTTGCGGCGGGATGCTGTCCCGCGCCGTATAATACCGCGTGAGGAATGCGCCGCGATCCGCCGCTTCCGATTCCACATTCTCCAGAATAAATTCCTCGCGGTCGGTCAGCGCGCCGCCGTGGAAGCGGAGCACCTCAAAGCAACAGCGGTCTTCCCCGCGCACTGCGGCGATGACATCCTGGCGCGGGATGCGGGACATCACCACCCGCTGGCGGTTGTCCAACCGTTTGATGGCGGCGATGCGGTCGCGCAGGCGCGCCGCTTTTTCAAATTCCAATCGTTCGGCGGCCTGCTCCATTTCTTCCTTCAGGCGCGGCAACATCGCCGCACTGCCTTTGGCAAGCAATTCCAGCGCCCCGTCCACCCGCGCGGCATACTCCTCCTCACTGACACGTCCCGTGCAGGGAGCACAGCATTGTCCGAGATGCGCATTCAGGCACGGGCGTTCCATCGCCGACGGACGGCGACCGTACTGCAAGGGGCGATGACAGGTGGACAGTCCGAACACCTTGTTGGCTTCGTCCACCGCCTGCTTGATGCCGAACGAGCTCATATACGGTCCGATATACCGTGCACCGTCCTCCTGTCGTTGCTTGACAACCGCAATGCGGGAAAACGGCGGCGGCGACACGCGGATGTAATGGTAGCCCTTGTCGTCCTTGAGCAGAATGTTGTATTTCGGGGCGTGCTGTTTGATGAGGGAGCATTCGAGTACCAGCGCTTCAAACTCACTGCTGACCACCACATATTCAAACCGCGCCACGTGCGCAACCATCTGCCGCACCTTGGCGGAATGCCCGTTTTGCGAGCCGAAATACTGGCTGACACGGTTTTTGAGTGCCTTCGCCTTGCCGACGTAGATGATGCGGTCTTTGGCATCGTGCATGATATAGACACCGGGCAAAAGCGGCAATGCCATCGCTTGCTTACGCAGAGCTTCCAGCCGTTCGTCCGTCATTGGGCATTCCTCCTTTCATAACAGCGTTTCGTTCCATGCACTTATGCATGAACAGGTACCTTGTCTTTGATAAAAACAAGCCCCGACGATGTCGAGGCTTGTTGACGGATTATTCCACAGAGAAGATATAATAGTAAACGGGCTGTCCGCCGGCAATCACGGTGACGTCGATGGACGTGCCGAGCTTCGCGGTGATGGCATCCGCCGTCGCCTGCGCCTGCTCCTCGGTGATGTCCTCACCGAACAGGATCGTGATGAACGAGGTGTCGCGACCGGACAGGCGCCGCGCATTGACCATGTTGCGGCACAGCTTCACCGCCGCGTGGGTCACGTCGGTGTCCACGAAGGACAGCTTGTTGTTGTCGAGCGCCAGGATCTGACCTTCCTCGATCTGGTGACCGTCGAAATCGCTGTTACGCGCGGCATAGGTGATCTGACCCGTGGACACTTCGTCTGCCGCGTGCGTCATGGCGAGGAGGTTATCCTCCACCGACGCGTCGGCATCGAAGCTGAGCATCGCGGAAATGCCCTGCGGAATGGTGCGGGTGGGAAGCACGCGCACATCGCGGTCCGCCAGCGGCACCGCTTGCTCCGCGGCCAGAATGATGTTTTTGTTGTTGGGCAGGACGTAAACCACCTTCGCGGGCGTCGCTTCGATCGCCTGCAGAATGTCGTCGGTGGAGGGGTTCATCGTCTGACCGCCGCTGACCACATGGTCACAGCCGAGATCGGTGAACAGTGCTTCCAGACCGTCGCCCGCCGCCACGGCCACAAAGCCGAAGGGATTCTCGGGTTCCGCGCGCTCCAGCACGGGGTCCGCCGCCGCGTCCGCGTCAGCATCCTCGACCCAGCCGGCGTTGGCATGCTGGATGCGCATGTTCTCCACCTTGACGGTTTCAAACTGACCGTATTCGATCGCCTCGTGCAGGGCACGACCGGGATCGTTCGTATGCACATGCACCTTGATGATCTCGTCGTCGTCCACCACCACGACGCAGTCGCCGATGGATTCAAGGAACGCACGCAGCTTCATGGGATCGGTTTCGATCGAGGGATCGCGTTGCACGATAAACTCGGTGCAATAGGCAAACTTGATGTCGGCATCCGCCGTCGCCGCCGCGCTTTGCTTGCGCGCGGACGCCGCCTTGGCAGGAGCATCGCCCTGCACCACATCGCCGCCCTCAAACACGGCCTTCATCGCTTCGATGATCACGAGGAAGCCTTTGCCGCCGGCGTCGACCACGCCCGCCTTCTTCAACTGCGGAAGCAGTTCGGGGGTACGTTCCAGAGACGCGGCCGCTTCTTTGCAGATCACATCCCACACATACAGCGCATCGCTGTTGTCTGCCGCGGCGGCTTTACCTGCTTCGGCGGCTTCGCGCGCCACGGTGAGGATGGTGCCTTCGGTCGGCTTCATGACCGCCTTATACGCGGCTTCCACGCCGAAGCCGAGCGCATTCGCGAGATCCGCGCCGTCGGCTTCCGTCTTGCCTTTGAGGCCTTTTGAGAAACCACGGAACAGCAGCGACAGGATCACGCCCGAGTTGCCGCGCGCGCCACGGAGCAACGCCGACGATGCCACGTCCGCCACTTCGCTGACGGTGGGGTTTTCCAGGCGCGCGAGTTCTCTCGCCGCCGCGGCGATGGTCATCGACATATTCGTACCCGTGTCGCCGTCGGGGACGGGGAACACGTTCAGTTCATCCACCTTCTGCTTGACGTTTGCCAGGCTGTTCGCGGCGGAAATCATCGCATTTTTCAGCAACAAACCTTGAATCACGGTGTCACACTCCTTCACTTGGCACTTCAGGCTTTCATGCCGTCAACATACACGTTGACGCGCTTCACTTCCAATCCCGTGGCAGACTCCACCGTAAAGCGCACCTTGTTGACGATGCTCTTGGTGATGGCAGAAATATTCATGCCATAGATCACGGTAATATGCAGTTCAATGACAAGACGCTTATTTTCCACGCTCACGCGCACGCCCTCGTCCAGACGGGGCTCTTTCGAAAACAGACGGCGCAGACTCTGCTTGGTGCCGGTTTTGCACATGCCCACCACACCGTAGCAGGACGTGACCGCATTGCCGATCAGACCGGCAAAATAGCTTTGGGAAATTTCAATGGTACCCAGATGATTTTCCAAACGGATCATATTCAACACGCCTTTCGTCGAATGTCAGAATGTTCTGTCTTTTCGTTGTACGTAGGGGGTCTTTGCCCGACCTATGTCATCTTATTATACCGCGAAACGGATAAATAATCAAGCGAAACTTTCTTGCGTCATGTAGAAAGGCGTGCTATAATAATGTTGATTTATAAACATTTTTACCAAAAGGAGGGATACTTATGCAATCCATCAGCGATCGTCCGATTCAATATGTCAAAGGTGTGGGCGAAAAACGCGCGGCTCTGTTCCATCGGCTGGGTGTGCATACCGTATACGATTTACTGCATCTGTATCCCCGCCAATACGAGGACTGGTCGCGGGTCGTCGCCATTGCCGATGCGCCCATCGGTGAGCCGTGCTGTATCCGCGCGACTGCCGTCGCCAAACCCACCGAGCATCGCATCCGTAAGGGGCTGACGTTGTTCAAATTCACCGTCACCGACGGGATGAACGGGATGCACGTGACTCTGTTCAACAATAAATATGCCGCCGCCGCGATCAAGGGCGGCGAAGACTATCTGCTGTTCGGCACGGTGGAATCCAAATTCCATCGGTTTGAAATGAGTGCCCCCACCATCGCGCCCGCGAGCGGCGGCGACCGTATCCGCCCGATCTATCCGCAAACGGCGGGGCTGACCTCCGCCGCCATCGAACGCGTGGTGCGTCAGGCGTTCGAGCTGACGGGGCTCCCCTGCGAAGCGGACGTCCTGCCGCCCGCCATGGTCGAACGGCTTGCACTGATGCGACGCGGCGACGCGATCTATAACATTCATTTCCCCTGCGACAACGATGCCCTCGCCGCCGCCAGACGGCGGTTGGTGTTTGAAGAACTGCTGGTCCTGCAGCTCGGGCTGTTGCGCCTGAAAGGACGCGCCCGCACCGCCACCGCCGTCAAAATTGAGCTCGATGAGACCGCGGCGTTTGCCGCCCTGTTGCCGTTCACCCTGACCGGGGCTCAACAGCGCGCCGTACGCGACTGCATCGGCGATCTGCAAAGCGGACGTCCGATGAACCGTCTGGTACAAGGCGATGTCGGCAGCGGTAAAACCGCCGTAGCGGCGGGCATTGCCTACACGATGATTCAGAACGGATGGCAAACGGCCATGATGGCGCCCACCGAAATTCTCGCCCGCCAGCACCACCAGTCGCTCGGCGCTCTGCTTGCCCCCGCAGGCATCGAAGTCGGCTTGCTGGTCGGCAGTATGACCGCCGCTCAGAAGCGCGGCGTGATCGCCCGCCTGGCATCGGGTGAGCTGTCCTTTGTCGTCGGCACCCACGCCTTGCTGTCCGAACAGGTGCAGTTCGCCGCGCTGGGACTGGTCATCACCGATGAGCAGCACCGTTTCGGCGTCGGTCAGCGTGCCGCCTTGTCCGCCAAGGGACACGATCCGCACCGTCTCGTCATGTCCGCCACCCCTATCCCCCGCACGCTGGCGCTGATGATCTACGGCGACCTCGATGTGTCGGTACTCGACGAATTGCCGCCCGGGCGCCAACCTATTGAAACCTACGCCGTCGGCACCGACAAGCGGGAACGCGCCCTGCGCTACGTCGACAAATTCCTGTCGGAGGGACGCCAGGGCTATATCGTTTGCCCGCTCATCGCCGAGGATGAAGAGGATCCGCAAAACGAGCTGGTGGCGGCACAGGAATACTTTGAAGCCCTGCAGTCCACCCCGCTCGGGCGCTATCGCATCGGGCTTCTTCACGGCAAAATGAAGGGCGCACAGAAGGATGCGGTCATGGCCGCCTTCGCCGCGCACGAGCTGGATCTGCTGGTGTCCACCACTGTCATTGAGGTGGGCGTCGACGTTCCGAATGCCGTCATCATGGTGCTTGAAAACGCCGAGCGCTTCGGGCTCGCCCAGATGCACCAGCTGCGCGGACGCGTCGGACGCGGCAAGCACGCCTCCACCTGCATCCTGATTTCCGATGCCCGCACCCCCGAGACCAAACAGCGGCTCAAGGTGATGTGCGAGACCACGGACGGCTTTCGCATCGCCGAGGAAGATCTCAAGCTCCGCGGACCGGGCGATTTCTTCGGCAATCGTCAGCACGGTCTGCCCGCTCTGTCCATCGCCGATCTGAAAGGCGATATGATCCTGCTCGGCGAAGCCCAGCAGGAAGCCCTGCGCATCAGCCGGGAGGATCCCCTTCTGCGCGATCCCGCCCACGAAGGGCTTTGCGCGTCCGTTGCGCGCCTGTTCGCCCAGGTCGGCGAGGACGGCTTAAACTGACAACACAAAAAACGACCTGCGGTTTTCAAACCGACAGGTCGTTTTTATTAAGGGGGAAACCGATAATTGTCAACAGAAATCAGGCGGTGCGGGACGAATGATCCGCGCCCGCCTTTGCCGCGCGGGTCGGACCGTCATCGCTCACGCCTTCGGCGCGAAGCACATACAGCACCGTGCGCCACAGGATTTTGATATCCATCGCCAGCGTCGCGTGGCGGGCATAATAGCCATCAAGGAAGGCTTTCTGCGCAATGGGCAGTTCGTCACGACCGCGCACCTGCGCAAACCCGGTGATGCCGGGACGCACCTCATGCGCACCGTGAAGCTCGCGCATCGCCAGCAGTTCCTCCTCGGTCAGCACCACGGGGCGCGGACCGATGAAGCTCATGTCGCCCCTGAGCACATTCCACAGCTGGGGCAGTTCATCGAGGCTGAACTTGCGCAGGAAGTGTCCGATGGGCGAAATAAAGCTGTTGGCATCCTTGAGTTCATACGTCGCCACATTCTCGGGCGCGCTTTTGCTCATGGTGCGGAATTTGATCATACGGAACGGCTTGCCGCCGCGACCCATACGGGTCTGCACAAAAAACGGCGATCCGGCACTGTCATACGCCGCCACCGCGGTCAGGATCAGCATGGGAACGGCGGTAATAATCAGACCGATCAACGAACAGACAATGTCCGCCAATCGTTTAAAGATCAGGAAACTGCGACGGGGCGTTTTCGTCGCCTCCGAACGCGCATGAATCGACACAATATCGTGCATGGAAAACACCCTCCTTTGCACGTCGTCGCAAAAGCCGCAAACGGTCTCGGCTTCGCGTGTTTTTCAAAAAGGAATTGTTGTTAAACAACAAAAAATTAGCGTTTTTCTGAATTCCTACGCATTATACTCCCCTTTCGGGGATTTTGCAATAGGTGTTATAATTTGTTTACAGAAATCGGACAGCAGGTCAAAAAATTGTCGCTTTTTTAAATAGAATTTGTGCAGTTCAACCACAAGTTTTCCACATATATCACACTCTTGTCACCTCCCTTCCGGCGACCTTTTTAGGTTTTCCCGATTTGTGCCGATTTCACTTGTATTTTTAAGGAAATAATAGTATACTGAAAACAGAATATACTCATGCGCCTTCATCCCGATCATCCCCGAAAGGAGCGATGCCCTTGTACAGCACGGTAAAGCGCATAACGGACATCGTCGGATCGGTGATGCTGCTCCTGATTCTGTCGCCGCTTTTGCTGACGATTGTCGCCATCCTCGCGATCACCACCCACGGCAAACCGCTGTTTAAACAGCAACGCGCCGGTCAATATAACAAACCGTTTTACGTGTATAAATTCCGTACGATGCAACCCGATGCCCCGCCGCAGATGCCGACCGTGAATTTCGACGATGCCAATCGGTATATCACGCGTTTCGGGCATTTTCTGCGCAACTCCAGCCTCGATGAACTGCCCCAGCTGTGGAACATTCTCAAGGGTGATATGAGCTTCATCGGTCCGCGTCCCGTCATCCTCGCCGAAGTGACCCTGCTTCGCGAACGCCAGAAACGCGGTGCAGACACGGTACGCCCCGGACTGTCGGGCATCGCCCAACTGCACGGGCGCGATTACGTGGATCTGGAACATAAGGCGCGCTACGATGCGTATTATGCGTCGCATTACAGCTTTTGCATGGACTGGCGCCTGTGCTGGCGCACGGTGCATTATGTGCTCGGTCGACGCGGTATTCACGACGGCGGCGACCCGGCCGCCGATTGTCGGAAGAAGGTGATTCGATGACCGTGCTCTATTGGCTGGAATCCATCCGCAACCCGGTGCTCGATGTGTTCTTCTCCGCTGTGACGCATTTCGGCGAAGAAATCCTGTTCATGGTCATCGCGATGACCGTGATGTGGTGTGTAAGCAAAACCGAAGGCTACTATCTGCTGATCATCGGTCTCTTAGGCACCCAGATCAATCAACTGCTCAAAGCCACGTTTCGCATCGAACGCCCGTGGGTGAAGGATCCGCAGTTTACCATTGTGGAATCCGCCCGTGCCGAGGCGACGGGCTATTCCTTCCCGAGCGGACATACCCAGTGCACCGTGGGCACCTTCGGGGCGCTCGCGCGTTGGCATACTCACCCGCTCGCACGGGGACTGTGCATCGCCCTGTGCGTGCTCGTGCCGCTGTCGCGCCTGTACCTCGGTGTCCATACGCCACTCGACGTCGGCGTATCCATCGGCATCGCGCTGGTGCTGATCTTCGGACTGTATCCGTTGCTTCATCGCATCGGCGACAACCCCAAAGCGATGCGCCTCTTTTTGGGCGTTCTGCTCGCCGTGTGCGCCGCACAGGCGGCATATATGACCGTCACGCTGTACGGTGCCGCCGAGGAGGAACTGCAAAGCTCGCTGAAGACGGCGTATAAGATGCTCGGCTCGGTCGGCGGCTTCTTTGTCGCGTATGAGCTGGATGTGCGCTTCATCCGGTTTGATACCAAAGCGGTGTGGTGGGCACAGATTCTCAAGGTGGTGCTTGGACTCGCGCTGACACTCGGCGTGAAGGAACTCGCCTATCTCGCGTTCGGCTTTGTGCCGTTTGAACCGCTCGGACGCATGCTCGCCTACTTTGTGCTGGTGATTTTTGCCGGCGCCGTGTGGCCGCTGTCCTTTCGTTGGTTCGGGAAGCTGGGAGCAAAGGCGGTGGCGTCTTGACCTCGCTGCTCATCGAAACCGACCTGGCGCTCGACGAAGCGGCAGTTGCCACGCTTCTTGATGCGTTGCCGCCGACCTGGCGTGCGCGCGCCGAACGATATAAACCATTTAATGCACGCC
>JAZQHP010000131.1:0-7002 GCA_045540655.1 Acutalibacteraceae bacterium | reverse complement strand
GCGGCCCGCGCGACGGATTTACCGAGTCGCTCGTTTTTAATACCGCAATGATCCGCCGACGTCTTCGCGATCCGAATCTGATAATGGAGCGTTTTTCGGTTGGAAAAACCTCAAAGACCGACGTTGCTCTCTGCTACGTTGACGGCTGTGCCGACGAAAAATTCGTCTCCGCAATGGCGGAAAAGCTGAAAAATCTCAACGTCAAGGCAATAAATATGACGCAAGAAAGCTTGGCGGAGGCGCTCATACACCGCGGCTGGTACAATCCGTTTCCGAAGGTGCGCTACACCGAGCGTCCCGACAGCGCGGCGGCGAGTATTATGGGGGGGCATATCCTGTTGCTGGTGGATAATGCGCCGTCGGCTATGATTTTACCGACCGGTATATTCAGCTTTATGCAGGATACCAATGACTATTATTTTCCGCCGCTCATCGGCTCGTATCTTCGGTTACTTCGCACAGTGGTGTGGGGATTGTCGTTGTTCTGGACGCCGTTCTGGTATCTGCTGATGCAAAATCAGTGGGATGTACCGCCGGCTTTGGAATTCCTGGTGGTGGATGAGCCCAATAAAGTACCCATTATTGCACAGTTGCTCATCATTGAACTGATTATCGACGTGATTAAGCTCGCTTCGCTCAATACACCGAATACGTTGAGTAATGCGTTCAGTGTTGTCGGTGCGTTGATACTCGGAGAATTTGCTGTGGAGGCGGATTTGTTTGTGCCCGAGGTGCTGTTGTATATGGCATTTGTGGCCGTGGCGGCATTTACGCAGTCGAGTTATGAACTCGGGTATGCATTCAAGCTGTTTCGTATGTTGTTCCTGGTGCTGACAGCACTCTTCAATGTGGTCGGCTTTGTCATCGGTGTCAGTTTGCTGTTGCTGACCGTCGCCACGACGCAAACACCGCTCGGTTACACGTATTTGTATCCGTTAATTCCGTTTAATAAAGCGGCGCTCGGACGGTTACTGGTTCGCCGGTCCATCAGTCGATATAATACGTGAAAAACGAAAAAACCTTTGAAAAAACCGAATTAATTGCAAAAAGGGGCTTGCATTTTGTCAAGGGATATGATATAATTCCGCTGTTCATGTTTAGATAGTTTGAAAGAGGTGACACTCATGAAGGAAAATATCCATCCCAACTACAAGCAAACCACCATCACCTGCGCGTGCGGCGAAGTGATCGAGACGGGCTCCACCAAGGAGAACATCCGCGTGGAAATTTGCTCCAAATGCCATCCGTTCTTTACGGGCAAACAAAAGCTGGTGGACACCGGCGGCCGTGTGGATCGCTTTAAGAAGCGTTTCGGCATGCAAGACAAATAAGTGTTGCATTGAAAGAAGGATCGCATAAGATCCGAACGATACCGGCAAACACAAGGGCAGTGCTGTTCAGCGCTGCCCTTATTGTCGTATGAAGAACGGTGTCGGAAAAGGGGAGAAAACGGTATGGAAGAACAATCCTATAAAACGGTTCATCGGGAAGCGCAGGATGAATTCACCGAAAAACGATCCCGCTTTATCGGGTATATTCAACCTGTTACAACCGAGGAGGATGCGCTGGCGTTTGTGGCGCGTATCAAAAAACAGCATTGGGACGCCAAGCACAATGTCTATGCGTATGTGCTTCGCGACGGACAGATCCGTCGGTATTCCGACGACGGCGAGCCGCAAGGAACGGCAGGCATTCCTGTACTGGATGTCCTTGTAAAAAGCGGCATTACCGATGCGGTGGTCGTGGTCACACGCTATTTCGGCGGTATTCTGCTCGGTGGCGGCGGATTGGTGCGCGCTTACGGTCATGCGGCGTCGCTGGCACTCGAAGCGGGCGGCACGGAGGAGCGGGTACTCTGTGAGGATTATACCGTGACCTGCGACTACGGACAATACGGACGTGTTCAACCGCTCATTGCTTCGCATGGCGGTATCATTGAGGATGCGGCGTTTGAGCAGGATGTGACGATTTCGTTTTATATCCGCAAACCGTTTGTAGCGGCGCTTCAAAAGGATTTGGCGGATGCGACGGCGGGATCGGTTTCTTGCTGTAAAGTGTCCGAAGGCTTTCGGTCTTTTTTGCAAAAAAATTAAAAAATTTCGCAAAATCAAAAGGGATTCTGCGAATGTTGTCGGTATAAAGATATAGAGACATTTTTTCAAAAGGCTGTCAGCGGGGGTGAGAGCATGACGATTCGGGAACGCTATGAGCAGGATGAACGGCATATTCTCTGTGAATATGCGACATTTTCCGCGAACATCCGCGGACGGGATACCGAGGAAACACCGAGTGATTACCGCACCGATTTCCAGCGCGACCGTGATCGGGTGTTGCATTCCAAAGCGTTTCGTCGCCTCAAGCACAAGACGCAGGTGTTTTTGTCGCCCGCCGGCGACCATTATCGTACGCGTCTGACACATACACTGGAGGTGTCGCAGATCGCGCGTACCGTCGCCAGGGCGCTTCGTCTGAACGAGGATCTCACCGAAGCGGTCGCACTTTGCCACGATCTCGGGCACACGCCCTTCGGTCATGCGGGCGAGCGTGCGCTGAATTCCGTGTTTGAAGGCGGCTTCCGCCATTATGAGCAGAGTGTGCGTGTGGTCGAGCGGTTGGAAAAGGAAGGACAAGGTCTCAATCTGACGTGGGAGGTACGCGATGGTGTGCTGCATCACACCAAGGGTGAGCCTGCCGCAACCCCCGAAGGACGCATCGTACGATATGCCGATCAGATTGCCTATATCCACCACGATATGGACGATGCGGTGCGTGCGGGTATTCTTTGCGAAGAGGATGTTCCCGAAGATGTACGCCGTGTACTTGGGCAAACCCGCGGCGAACGCCTGAACACGCTTGTCGGGGCGCTCATCTCCAACGGACCGCAGGAAATCGGTATGCCCGATGATGTTCAGACATCGTTCGAAGCGTTGCATCGGTTTATGTATGATGCCCTGTATTACAATCCGATCGCCAAAGCGGAGGAGGGCAAGGTAGAGGAGCTGGTGCGGCGGTTGTATCAGCATTTCAGCACCCACCCGAACGAACTTCCTGAAGAATTCCACGATGTGTATATTACGGACGGTGCGTGTCGCGCGGCGTGTGACTACGTGTCGGGCATGAGTGATAATTATGCGCTGTCCGTGTATCACGAATTGTTTATTCCCAGAGGATGGTCTGTGACCTCCGAATGATGCGACAGCCAATGAAACCGTAAGATTGAATGAAAAGGATGAACAGTATGGCATTACCCGATTCGTTTATTGAAGAGTTAAATCGTCGAAGCTCCATTGAGGATCTGGTATCCTCGTATATCAGCCTTCGCGCACGCGGCAAAACCCGTGTCGGGCTGTGTCCGTTTCACGGCGAAAAGACGCCGTCCTTCACCGTTTATCCCGAAAACAACTCGTTTTATTGCTTCGGCTGCGGCGCGGGCGGCGATATCATCACGTTTGTGCGGAAAATAGAACATTTGGATTATATGGATGCGGTGAAGTTCCTGGCGGAACGCGCCGGTATGGAGATGCCCAAAACCAACGTGGACGACGGCGTTTCCAAGTTGCGCCGTCGTGTGCTGGAGGCAAATCGCGAAGCGGCTCGTTTTTTCCACGAACAATTATCCACGCCCGGCGGACGGCATGCACTGGAATATTATCGGTCACGCGGGTATTCCGATCGTACCATCCGTCGCTTTGGACTCGGTTATGCGCCGGACAGCTTTCATGCGCTTCTCGACCATCTGCGGAGCAAAGGATTTCATGATGAAGAACTGCTTCTGGCGTGGCTGGCGCGGCGAAGCCAGAAGGGACATCTGTACGACAGCTTTCGTAACCGTGTGATCATTCCGATCATCGACGTGCGCGGCAACGTGATTGCGTTCGGCGGTCGCGTGCTTGACGATTCCAAACCGAAATACCTCAACACCGGCGACACGCCCGTGTTTAAAAAGACCAACAACCTGTTCGCTCTGAATATCGCCAAGGATACCGGACGGCGGCTGATCCTGTGCGAGGGATATATGGATGTCATCGCCCTGCATCAGGCAGGCTTTACCAACGCGGTGGCGGCACTGGGCACTTCGTTTACCGCCGACCACGCCAATCTGATTGCGCGGTATGCCGACGAAGTCGTGTTGATTTTTGATGCTGACGATGCCGGCGCCAAAGGCGCGGCGCGCGCTATTTCTCTGTTGCGTCAGACAGGGGTCGCCATTCGCGTGGTACGCATTCCCGACGGCAAGGATCCCGATGAATTCCTGCGTCACCATCCGCCGGAGGCGTTCAAGCTTCTGATGGATCGCTCCGCAAACGACGTGGAGTACCGACTGATGACGTTGCGGCAGAACTATGATGTTGCCTCCAGCGACGGTAAGGTGGCATATCTGAAAGAAGCCATCCGCCTGATTGCGGGACTCCACAGCCCTGTCGAACGCGATGTCTATGCCGCAAAACTGTCGGCGGAACTCGGTGTGTCGAAATCTGCTATTACAGAGCAGTTAAACGGCGTGATCCGCAATCGTGAAAAGCGACAGGAAAAGCAACAGCTGACGCAGGCGCTTCGTCATCAGGAGTCTGTCACCGCCAAGGTCAATCCCGAAGCGGGACGCTTTCCGCGGGCAACGGCGGCGGAGGAAGCGCTGATCGGCGCGATGCTGTTGCATCCCGACCGCATTGCCGAGGTGGCCAAGGTGCTCAAACCCACGGATTTCTTCGCGGAGATTCACCGCAAGGTGTTTGATCAGCTCGTCATGCGTGCGTCGGAAGGACTGATGGTGTCGTTGCCGCTTCTTGCCGCGCAATTCAATGACGACGAAATGGCATATCTCTCCAAGCTCTATCAGAACGCACAAACGCGTGCCGATTCCCGCGAGGATATGCAGTCGTACCTTGATGTACTTCGTTCGGAACGTACCATGGCATCGTTCAAAGCTCCCGATGCAATGAACGACGAGGAACTGCGGGCGATGCTCAAGGCGCTTCGTGACAGCAAACAATAAGGTCATTCTTTTGTTAACATACAGACGATTTCAATCATATTTAGGAGGACTCAATCATGGAAGAAATGAACAACAATCCCGAAACCACCGTGCAGGACGCGCTTCGCGAAGCGATCGCCGGCAGCACGGAAATGGACGACGTGGAACCCCTGGTGGTGCGTCGCGACCGCAAGACGCAGATCCGCGATCTCATCGAGATGGGTCGCGCCAAGGGTCGCCTGACTACGCAGGAAATCATGGACGCCATGGAAGCGGATTTTGATCCCGATCAGGTGGACAAGCTGTACGAGACACTGGAAGCGAACAATATCGAGATTGTCGATGATCTGCAGGTGTCGTTGTCGGACATTGACCTGTCGACGGTGCCCGGCGAAACCTCGGGCGGTTCAGCGGATTCGTCGGATTCGGTGTCCATTGACGACCCCGTCAAGCTCTACCTTAAAGAGATCGGTCGCGTGCCGCTGTTGACCTCCGAAGAGGAAATTGAGCTGGCAATTCGCATCAAAAACAACGACGAGCAAGCGAAAAAGCGCCTGTCTGAAGCCAACCTCCGCCTGGTGGTCAGCATTGCCAAGCGCTATGTCGGTCGCGGTATGCAGTTCCTGGATCTGATTCAGGAGGGCAACCTCGGCCTGATCAAAGCAGTGGAAAAGTTCGATTACACCAAGGGCTTTAAGTTTTCAACGTACGCCACGTGGTGGATCCGCCAGG
This sequence comes from Acutalibacteraceae bacterium, assembly GCA_045540655.1. Taxonomy (GTDB): domain Bacteria; phylum Bacillota; class Clostridia; order Oscillospirales; family Acutalibacteraceae; genus RGIG1959. The sequence goes on along the minus strand of JAZQHP010000131.1, from coordinate 1,298 downwards.
CGATCACCCGTGCCATTGCGGATCAGGCGCGTACCATCCGCATTCCCGTGCACATGGTCGAGACGATCAACAAGGTGAAGAAGGTCAGCTCGCAGCTGCTTCATAAGAACGGGCATGAGCCGACAGCGGAGGAGATCGCCGAAGAGCTCGACATGCCCGTCGAGAAGGTGCGCGAGATCATGCGCGTCGCACAGGAGCCCGTGTCGCTGGAAACGCCCATTGGTGAGGAGGAAGACAGCCATCTTGGTGACTTCATTCCCGATGAAGAAGCGCCCGCTCCGGCAGATGCCGCCTCGCATACGCTGTTGAAAGAACAGCTTGCGGAAGTGCTGTCCACCCTGACGCCTCGTGAAGCAAAGGTGCTCAGCCTGCGCTTCGGTCTGGAGGACGGTCATCCCCGCACGCTCGAAGAGGTCGGCAAGGAGTTTGACGTGACGCGTGAACGCATTCGTCAGATCGAAGCCAAGGCGCTTCGCAAGTTGCGCCATCCGACCCGCAGTAAGAAGCTCAAGGATTTCCTTGACTGATTCATACGCGTTTGTGGGTTGCTGACCGGAAATCACGGAGGACGAAAAGGATGGATGAACGGTTGCTTTCGGGCGATCCTTTGGAGTCTTTGGATGAACAGGACGCGGTGGACGCCCGTTTTGAAAGCCTTAAGAAGACGTTAACGCCCCGCGAGGCGAAGGTGATTGCCTTGCGGTTCGGTCTTGACGGCGAAACGCCGCATTCCGTGTGGGAAGTCGCCAAACAGATGGCGATCCGTGAACAACGGGTTCGCGAGATCGAATCCAAAGCCGTGGGCATGCATCACCATCGCCGCCAAAGACCGCTGAAGGATTTTCTGGATTAAATGACCTCGGAGGATCGGTATGCACATCAATTTGGAATCAGACTACGCCGTGCGTATTGTCCGCGTGCTTGCCCAGAAAGGGGAACGCGTGGACGCTCAGACGCTTGCGGATGCTTCGCGCGTCTCTGTGCGTATTACACTGAAAATCATGCGGAAGCTGGTAGCGGCAGGGTTGGCGCGCTCTTTTAAAGGGGCGCACGGCGGCTATACCTTATCTTGCGATCCGCATGACATTACCTTGCGTCAGGTGATTGAAGCCATCGAAGGACCGTATCGGTTCAGCCGTTGTCTGGATGAAGGGTATGCCTGCGATTGTAAGGACGCGATTGCCTGCCCGTTCCATTCGGTGTTTGACGATGTGACCGAGATGGTTATTCGCAAGCTTGATGAAATCACGTTCGATCAACTGATATAAAAAACGCCTGCATCCGTCGGGATGCAGGCG
>JAZQHP010000130.1:0-6345 GCA_045540655.1 Acutalibacteraceae bacterium | reverse complement strand
ATTAACAAACCCCGCGCTCTTCGGTGCCCTTTATTTTTTTTGCGTATGCCATTGACAAACGTGCTTGAGTATACGATAATATCGATATCGAGGTGACATAGGTATGAAACGTGTGTGTATATGTATTTTGATCGGAATCTGGATGCTCGGTGGCATGATGACGGTGTCCGCTGAAGCGCCCGCCACCACAACGATGTCCGTTGTGGAAGAAACGGCGGAATTTCCGTCGGCGGTCGACGATATCCTGCTTCGCGAAGCGAATATCAAGGAATCGGAACGGATTCCCGTCGGTCAACTGATGCTCGTGATCGACAGCTGTGAAGAGGCGCTGGCAGGGGAGGAAGCGACGCTTGTTCCCGTGGAGAGCAGTACGGTGATCAAGGTGCCGGTGCTGAAAGCCTGTGCCACGGTAGAGTGTACGTCGGAGTTTGTGTATGCCACGTCGTTTAAGCGCGGCGTCAAATATGAATGGATATATTACACGGACGGACGTGTGAAGAAAACCGTATCCTACGATTATGAGGAACGCACGATGCGCTTCGAGACTTACACCTACTCCATCGTCAACAACAATAACGAATCCATGACGAAAGTGCGCATCAAGGCGGAACAGGAGGATGTCGGCATCGATACCTCGGATATGTTGTTCGGTATGGCGATCGCTGTGGTGTTGTGTATGGCGGTCACCGTTGTGATGCGGGCGATCCGTAGTAAAAAAAGCTGACAGAAAAGCGGTAGATTTCAACCCGGTTGAAATCTACCGCTTTGTGCTTGTATATCAGTTTTTCAGGCTCTGCATCGGCGCGGGAATGCGTCCGCCGCGGTTGATGAAACGCGCAGGAGAGTAGGTGGACAGCGGCATCACAGGACCGCCGCCGAGCAGTCCGCCGAACGACAGCTCGTCACCGACGTTCATGCCGATGGCGGGGATCACGCGCACAGCAGTGGTCTTGGAGTTGACCATGCCGATGGCGGCTTCGTCGGCGATAATGGCGGCAATGACTTCCGCAGGGGTGTCGCCGGGAATGTTGATCATATCGAGACCCACCGAGCACACCGCCGTCATGGCTTCCAGCTTTTGAATGGTCAGCCCGCCGCAACGCGATGCTTCGATCATGCCGGCGTCCTCTGTGACGGGAATGAAGGCACCGGACAAGCCGCCGACGTGGGACGATGCCATCACACCGCCTTTTTTCACGGCGTCGTTGAGCAGGGCGAGTGCCGCGGTGGTACCGTGGCAACCACAGCACTCCAGACCCATCTCCTCAAGGATATATGCCACCGAGTCACCGACAGCGGGGGTGGGCGCGAGGGACAGGTCAACAATACCGAACGGCACGCCGAGACGGCGGGACGCTTCGGTTGCTACCAGCTGGCCCATACGGGTGATCTTAAATGCCGTCTTTTTGATGAGATCCGCAACCGCTGTCAGATCGCAGTCGCCTGCCTTGGCAAGCGCGGCACGTACCACACCGGGGCCCGATACGCCCACGTTGATAACGCAGTCAGGCTCGCCCGCTCCGTGGAAGGCACCCGCCATGAACGGATTGTCTTCGGGAGCGTTGCAAAAGACCACCAGCTTGGCAGGACCGATGCAACCTTTGTCCGCCGTCAGTTCGGCGGCACGGCGCACCGTGTGTCCCATCATGCGAACGGCGTCCATGTTGATGCCGGTTTTCGTCGAACCGATGTTGACCGAGGAGCAGATATGCTCGGTTTCAGCCAGCGCTTCGGGAATCGCTTCGATCAGTTCCTTGTCGCCGGGACCGAAGCCTTTTTGCACCAGTGCCGAAAACCCGCCGAGGAAGTTGACGCCGCAAGTGAGCGCCGCGCGCTCAAGTGTTTTGGCGATTTTCACTGCATCGCGGTTATCGCAGGATGCGAGAATCATCGCGATGGGGGTAACGGAGATGCGCTTGTTGATGATCGGGATGCCGTATTCGCGTTCGATCTGTTCGCCGGTCTTGACAAGATCCTTGGCGTAACGCGTGATTTTGTCATAGATCTTGCGGCAGGTCACGTCGATGTCGGAATGGCAACAATCGAGCAGAGAGATGCCCATTGTAATGGTGCGGACATCCAGATTCTCTTCCTCGATCATCTGGATGGTTTCTAATATATCATGAGCGTTGAGCAACGAAATCCCCTCCTGTTCAGATGGTGTGCATGGCGTTGAAGAGATCTTCGTGCATGGCGTGGATCGACAGTCCCATCTCTTTGCCGATGGCTTCCAGATTTTCCGCGAACTCCGTGAAGGGGATATCGCTGTTGTCGATTTCCACCATCATGATCATGGCAAACAGGTCGCGCAAAATGGATTGGGTCACTTCCGCTACGTTGATGTGATGCGCGGCGCATTCCGCCGACACTTTTGCAAGGATACCCACCGTGTCTTTGCCGACAACCGTAATAACAGCACGCATAATAAAACCTCCTGAAAGGAATATTGATAAAAGATCGTTAAAAGTATATCATACTTTTTTATAGTTGCCAATGAAATTTCAAAAAAATTGTGAAATTTTCTAAAAAAGGGAGCATTTTCTTCGGAAATGTGGTATGATAACAGGGAATAGGATAATAAAGGAGGGAATGCCTGTGGTTTGTGCGGATCTGCATATGCACTGTGCCGCATCGGAGGACAGCGAAACGCCGATCGAAGCGCTGTTTGAGGCGGCGGTCAAACGCTCGCTGACGACGATTGCGGTCACCGATCACGTAGAGATGGTGGCGTACAAAGACGGCGCATACGATGAAGCCATGCGCGTGTCGCGGCAGATGATGGATGCGGCGACACCGCCGTCGGGATTGATCCTGCTTCGCGGAATCGAACTCGGAGAGCCGATGTGCAACTGCCCTCTTGCCGAAGAGATTCTGGCGGGTTATCCGTACGATTTCGTGCTGGCATCTCAGCACCGTTTGTCCGAGAAGCTTCCCGATTATTATTTTATCGATTTTTCAGACTGGTCGGATGACCGCATTATCGCAGAAATGCAACGTTACTTTGAGGAGCTGTTGCGAGTGGCGGTCTGGAACGGCTTTGACAGCCTGGCGCACCTGACCTATCCGTTTCGCTATCTTCCTGCTGTGTGGCGCAACGGCGATTACAGCGCCTGGGCGAATGTGATCGACCGAATTTTTCATACGCTCATCCAAAACGGCAAATCGCTGGAGATCAACACTTCCGGCATACGTAAAGGGCAGGGCATGACCTCGCCCGATGAACCGCTTGTCCGTCGCTATTTTGAACTCGGCGGTCGACGTATCACCATCGGCTCCGATGCGCATCGCGCTCACGAGGTCGGCTCCGATCTGAATACGGCGTGGCGCATGGCTTCGACAATCGGTTTTGAATCGATCACGATTTACAAACAACGTAAACCTATCGCGATTCCCATCGCGAAATCATACTGACGGAGGGATCTTTTATGGATGCTTTATTGACTTTGTTGGAGAAAAATGCACGACTCAGCAACGCCCAGCTTGCTGCGATGCTGGATATGACCGAGCAAGAGGTGGCAACGGAAATTGCCGACCTCGAAAAGCGCGGTGTCATTCGCGGCTATAAGCCCGTCATTGACTGGGACAAGACCGACCGTGAATACGTTACGGCGATCATCGAGTTGCACGTCACCCCGAAAAAGGACAAGGGCTTTGACGGCATCGCCGAAACGATCATGAAATTCCGCGAGGTGGAAAGCATCTCGCTGATGTCGGGCGGCTACGATTTTTCGATCGTTGTCAACGCCCGCACCTTCAAAGATGTGGCGATGTTTGTGGCGAAGCGTCTGTCGCCGCTGGAATCCGTGGTGTCCACTGCGACGCACTTTGTGCTCCGCCGTTATAAGGACAACAACGTGATCTTTTTGGAGGATGAGAAGGACGAGAGGAGTGTGCTGTAATTGATGCAGTATGAATCTCTGTTGAACACGACCCTTTGCGGAATGAAGCCGTCGGGCATCCGTCGCTTTTTCGATCTGGCGCATGAGATGGAGGATGTGATTTCGCTGTCCATCGGTGAGCCCGATTTTTCGACCCCGTGGCACATCCGTGAAAAGGGTATCAAAACACTCGAACGCGGCAAGACCTGGTATTCTCCGAATGCCGGTTTTATCGAACTGCGTGAGTCGATCGCGCGCTATCTCAAACGCCGTTTTGATGTAAATTACAACGCCGGCACCGACGTGCTGGTCACGGTCGGCGGCAGTGAAGCGATCGATCTTTGTATGCGTGCACTGATTAACCCCGGCGACGAGGTGCTGGTGCCGTCCCCGAGCTTTGTGTGCTACGGCCCGCTCGCGCAGATGGCGGGCGGTGTCCCCGTGACACTGGACACGAAGGCGGAGGATCAGTTCCGCCTGACGCCGGAGGTGCTCAAAGCCGCGATCACACCGAAAACCAAATTGCTGGTTCTGCCGTTTCCGAACAACCCGACGGGTGCTGTTATGAAGCGGGAACATATGGAAGCGATCGCCGATGTTCTGCGCGGCACCGATATTCTGGTGCTCAGCGACGAAATCTACAGCGAGCTGACCTATTCCAAGGAAGGTCCTGTCAGCTTTGCCGCCATCGATGGCATGCAGGAGCGGACGTTGCTCGTCAGCGGCTTCTCGAAGGCGTACGCGATGACGGGGTGGCGCCTTGGGTATGTGTGCGGTCCTGCGCCGCTGATGCAGCAGATCATTAAACTGCATCAATACGGCATCATGTGCGCGCCGACCACGGCGCAGTATGCCGCCATCGAAGCGATGGACAACGGCGACGAGGATGTGGCGTCCATGCGGGCGGATTACGATCAGCGCCGTCGCCTGATCGTCGGCGAACTTAACGCGATGGGATTGACCTGTTTTGATCCCGAGGGTGCGTTTTATGTCTTCCCGTCGATTCAGATCACCGGTATGACCTCGGAGGAATTCTGCACAACGCTGCTCATGGAAAAGCACGTGGCGGTTGTGCCCGGCACGGCATTCGGTGACTGCGGCGAGGGCTATGTCCGCATTTCCTATTGCTATTCTATTAAACATATTGTCGAAGCGCTTCGTCGTATGCGCGAATTCCTGACCGAACGCGGCTTTTTGAAGGAGTGAATCCCATGCAAGCGATTGTCACCGCCCCTGCCAAAATCAATCTGACATTGAATATGGAAGGGCGACGTGCCGATGGCTATCATCTGCTGTCCTCGGTGTTTCAATCGGTGTCCTATGCCGATACGGTGCGGCTGACGGTCGGTGACACGGCGGGTATTGTGTTATCGGTGTCCGACCCGACGATTCCTGCAGATCACCGCAACACGGCGTATAAAGCCGCCGAAGTATTTTATGACCGCCTCGGTCAGATGCCGTCGGTTACGATCCATGTGGAAAAGGCGATCCCCAGTCAGGCTGGGCTTGGCGGAGGATCGGCGGATGCGGCGGCGGTGCTGGTTGGTCTCAATGCGTTGTACGGGTATCCGTTTGATACGAATACGCTTTGTGAGCTCGGCGAACGCGTCGGCGCGGATGTGCCGTTTTGCATCGTCGGCGGCACGGCGTTTGTGGAAGGCATCGGTGAGATCATCACCCCGATGCCGCCGATGCCGCCTTGTGCGCTGTTGATCGCCAAACCGCCTGTCGGCGTATCCACCAAGGAAGCGTATGCCGCTGTGGACAGTGTTGCGACGGTTCCCGCCGATCAGGAGGCGATGAAGCGCGCGTTTGATCGGGGCGATCTGGCGGCGATCGGCGCCGGACTGTCCAATGCGTTTGAACAGGCGCTTGACCTGCCCGAGGTGGATCATCTGCTCGCGCAGATGCGGGCATGTGAGCCACTCGGATGCATGATGAGCGGCAGTGGTTCGGCGGTGTTTGCGGTGTTTGCGGACGAGGCGGCGGCGAATGCGTGCGCCGAGCAGTTGTCGCCGTGTGTGCCGCACCGCGTGTGCGTGCCGCTTTCGCACGGCGCTGAAGTGATCGAGCTTTCATGAGAAAGGATGACATGGTTTGATTTACGGTGTGTATTATACCGATCCGTTTTCGATGCTGTTGTATGTATTGTTGCTGGTTGTGGTGATCGCCTCGGCGATCATTCAGGCGAAGGTCAACTCCACATTTGCCAAGTATAATCAGGTGCTTAACCGTCGCGGACTCACAGGCGCACAGGCAGCACAAATGGTGCTTCGCAATCACGGTGTGACCGATTGCGGCGTGTTTCAGACGGGCGGACATCTGTCCGATCATTACGACCCGAAAGCCAACTGTATCCGCTTGTCCGACAGTGTGTACGGCAGTGCCAGTGTGGCGGCGGTAGGCATTGCAGCACATGAGGCGGGTCACGCCGTGCAGTATGCGCACGGCTATGCGCCGATCCGCT
>JAZQHP010000129.1:0-41668 GCA_045540655.1 Acutalibacteraceae bacterium | reverse complement strand
ACCTCATCCGGTACCAGCTGACCCGCGTCCATGTAGGATTTGGCTTTCAGCCCCATTTCGGTGCCGCTTTTCAGCGCTTCACGGATAATGTTACCCGTGGAGATAGTGGGGATTTGCAAATGATCGCTGATGATCTCCGCCTGGGTGCCTTTACCGGCGCCCGGCGCGCCTAACAGAATCAGTTTCATACCGTTCCTCCGATCACTCAAGGAAGCCCTTGTAGTGACGCATCATCATCTGGCTTTCGATCTGCTGGGTGGTTTCCATCGCAACACTGACAACGATCATGATCGAGGTACCACCGATGGCAAGTCCGGTAAACTGCGGGAAAATCGCACCGAAGATGCTCGGGAACACCGCGACCACGCCGAGGAACAGCGCGCCGATGAAGGTCACCTTGCGAATCACACGAGTGATGTAGTCGGAGGTCGGCTTACCCGGACGATAGCCGGGGATCGCACCGCTGTTGCGGCGCAGATTGTTCGCCATTTCCACCGGATTGTACTGAATCGTCACATAGAAGAACGCAAACGCGATGATCAGGACGAAGTACAACACCACATAGAACCAGCTGGTCTGCGAGAAGAGCAGCTCAACCCATTTCCATTGGCCCGTCTTGCCCGCGAAGGACTCGATGATGGACGGCAGAGAAATGATCGACACCGCCAGAATGATGGGCATGACGCCGGACATGTTCACCTTGATCGGAATGAAGGTGTTCTGACCGCCGTACATCTTACGACCCACCACGCGCTTCGCATACTGGACGGGGATGCGACGCTCGGCGTTCGTCATGAAGATGATGAAGCCGATCATCAGCAGGAAAAGAATCAGAATCACGGGGACACCGATCAGATAGATCAGCGAACCCTTGGCATCGGTCTTGAGGCCCTCAATGCCGCCCTGATAGAACCAGGTCCACAGCGCTGCCGCACCGTCGTCCACGCGGGACAGGATGCCGGCGAGCAGCAGCATCGAAATGCCGTTGCCGATGCCCTTCTCGTTGATCTGCCCACCAAGCCACATCATAAGCGCCGAACCGGCCGTGAAGCACAGCACGATCACGACAGCCGCCAGGATGTCCCAGCCGATCGCGTTAAAGGACACGACCGCTTTATACTGGTTGCGCACCATGAAGTAGTACGCCACACCCAGCAACAGACCGAGCGCCACCGTCGTATAACGGGTGATGGTGCCCAGCTTTTTGCGACCGTTTTCGCCGTCTTTGGCGAGCTTCTCCAGGTAGGGGATCGCGACGGTCAGCAGCTGGATAATAATGCTGGCGTTGATGTAGGGGGTGATGGACAATGCGAAGATGGAGGCGTTGGAAAAACCGCCGCCGGACAGCATCGTAAGAAGCTGCAGCACATTGCCGTCTTCGGTCGCCGCGCCGAGCGCCGCGATGTCCACGAAGGGCACCGCAATCGCCGAACCGACACGGAACACGAGCAGAATCAACAGGGTATACAGAATTTTGTTGCGAAGTTCTCTGATTTGCCAGGCATTACGCAAAGTCTGAAACATAATCAGATCACCTCAGCCTTTCCTCCGGCCGCTTCGATCTTCGCCTTAGCGGATTCAGAATAGGCCGCGACCTTCACGGTCAGCTTCTTGGTCAGCTCACCGTTGCCGAGCACCTTGACACCGTCCTTGGAGTCCTTAACCAGACCCGCGTCCTTGAGTGCCTGGGTGTCCACCACTGCGCCGTCCTCAAACTTGTTGAGTGCCGCAATGTTAATGATCGCATAGTTCGTAGCAAAAATGTTCACGAAGCCGCGCTTCGGAATGCGTCTCTGAAGAGGCATCTGGCCACCTTCAAAGCCCGGACGCATGCCGCGACCCGCACGGGCCTTTTGACCCTTGTGTCCTTTACCGGCAGTCTTGCCCTGACCCGAGCCATGGCCTCTGCCGATTCTCTTGACCTCACGGACAGAGCCGGGGGCCGGAGAAAGCTCATGAAGCTTCATTTGTAGCACCTCCTTGCTCTATCTTACGCTTCTTTCACCTCAACGAGGTGGTTGATCTTGTTGATCTTGCCACGGGTCGCCGCGTTATCGGGCTGCGACACCGTATCGCCGATTTTGCGAAGACCGAGGGATTTCGCGGTGGCGATTTGATCCTTTTTGCAGCCGATCAGGCTGCGAACCAATTTAACATTAATGTTTGCCATGATCCGTTCCCTCCGTTAACCCAAAATTTCCTTGGCAGTCTTGCCGCGGATGGCGGCCGCCTGCTCAGCAGTGCGAAGGCGGGACAGACCCTCCATCGTCGCGCTGACCACATTGCAGGGATTGTTGGAACGAAGCGCCTTGGCACGGATGTCCTTAATGCCGGCCGCTTCCACGACGGCACGCACCGCACCGCCCGCGATAACACCGGTACCGGGAGCCGCAGGCTTCATGAGGACTTCGCCCGCGCCGAACTTACCGATCACTTCGTGAGGAATGGTATCACCCTTCAAAGAAACGGTGATCAGATGCTTCTTCGCATCTTCGATGCCCTTACGGATCGCATCGGGAACTTCGCCCGCTTTACCGAGACCGAAGCCCACAGTGCCCTTGCCGTCGCCGACAACGACCAGCGCCGCAAACTTGAAGATGCGGCCGCCTTTAACGGTCTTGCTGACACGGTTGATCGCTACAATGCGTTCTTTCATCTCGGGCTCGTTGTTGTTGTGTTGCGCATTACGCTCATTTCTGGCCAAAGTTATTCCTCCTTCTCTTAGAATTTGAGGCCGCCCTCGCGGGCGCCTTCGGCCAATTCCTGAACACGGCCGTGATACACATAACCGCCGCGGTCAAACACGACCTCGGTGATACCCTTCGCGGTAGCACGCTCGGCGATCAGTTTGCCGATCGCACGGGCCGCTTCCTTGTTGCCGCCGTTCTCGGTGAACGCCTTTTCCACGGTCGAAGCCGCCACCAGCGTCACGCCGGCCACGTCGTCGATGATCTGCGCGGAAATGTTCTTCGCAGAACGATAGACACTCAGGCGGGGACGAGCTGCGGTACCGCTGATCTTGCTGCGCACGCGCAGATGGCGGTGCAGGCGAGCTTTATTGCTGTCTTTCTTGCTGACCATAGTCTCATACCCTCCTTATTTCTTACCCTTACCGCCGGCCTTGCCTTCCTTGCGGCGAATGACCTCGGTAGTGTATTTGATGCCTTTGCCCTTATACGGCTCGGGCGGACGTTTCTCGCGGATCTCCGCGGCGATCTGACCAACGAGTTGCTTGTCAGCGCCGACGACCACGATGTGGTTCTGATCGGGAACCTCCAGCGTAATGCCGGGGACTTCCGGAACGATGACCTGATGGCTGAAGCCCAGGTTCATCACAACTTGCGTGCCCTGCTTCTGCACACGATAACCGACGCCGTTGACCTCGAGCTCCTTCTTGAAGCCGTTGGACACGCCTTCCACCATGTTGGCGACCAGCGTACGGGTCAGACCGTGCAACGAGCGATTCTGCTTCTCGTCGTTAGGACGAGTCACGGTGATTTCCGCACCGTTCAGTTCAATCGCCATGTTCGGGTGGAATGTTTGCGTCAGGGTGCCTTTCGGTCCTTTGACGGTCACGACGGTACCGTCGATCTTAACCTCCACGCCGGCAGGGACAGTGATGGGTTTTCTTCCAATTCTCGACATATCTCCCTACCCCCTTTTACCAGATAAACGCAAGGACTTCGCCGCCGACGTGCGCTTTGCGCGCCGCCTTATCGGTCATAACGCCCTTCGAAGTGGACACAATCGCAGTGCCGATGCCCTTCATCACGCGGGGCATATCTTCACTGCCGGAATAAATACGAAGACCGGGCTTCGACACACGCTTGAGGCCGGTGAGCACGGGAGTGCGGGAAGCGCCCTCGTACTTCAGCGTCATGCGGATGATGCCTTGTTTGCCGTCTTCAATCACTTGGAAACCTTTGACATATCCCTCGTCAACAAGAATCTGGGCAATAGCCTTCTTCATGTTGGAAGCGGGGATGTCCACCGATTCATGCTTCGCGCTGTTCGCATTGCGGATGCGGGTGAGCATATCGGCGATCGTATCGGTAATTTGCATTCCGTCAACCTCCTTTTTGCTATTGCTGCTTACCAGCTTGCCTTCTTAACGCCGGGGATTTCGCCTTTATAAGCCAACTCTCTGAAGCAAATACGGCAGATACCATAGCGACGCAGGTATGCGTGCGGGCGGCCGCAGATCTTGCAGCGGTTGTAGGCACGGGTCGAATATTTGGGCTCGCGCTGTTGCTTGAGCTTCATAGACATTTTCGCCACAGTAATCCCTCCTTAGTGTGCGAACGGAGCGCCCATCAGGGTGAGCAGCTCGCGCGCTTCTTCGTCCGTCTTCGCCGTGGTGACAAAGCACAGGTCCATGCCGCGCACCGCGTCGATCTTATCATAGTCGATCTCCGGGAAGATCAGCTGTTCCTTGAGGCCCATGTTGTAGTTGCCGCGACCGTCAAACGAGTTGGGGTTGATGCCGCGGAAGTCGCGGACACGGGGCAACGCCACATTGAAGAGGCGATCGAGGAATTCGTACATACGCTCGCCGCGAAGGGTGACCTTCACGCCGATGTTCATGCCTTCGCGAAGCTTGAAGTTCGCGACGGACTTACGAGCCTTACAGACGATCGGCTTTTGACCGGTGATCGCCGCAAGATCAAGCAGGATCGCGTCGATGACTTTGGAGTTGTCACGCGCCTCGCCGCAACCGACGTTGATGACGATTTTATCCAGCTTCGGAATCTGCATGACGCTCTTGTAACCGAACTTCTTCATCAGCTCGGGAGCGACCGTATTCAGATAGTATTCTTTCATTCTGGCCATTCGCGTTTACCTCCTTTACAGAACTTCGCCGCAGCGATTGCACACGCGGACACTGCGCGCCTTGCCGTTTTCGTCTTGCTGGAGCTTGTGGCTCACGCGGCAAGCCTTCTTACAGCTGGGGCAGACCACCTGCACCTTGCAAGCATACATGGGGGCGGGAGCCTCGATGATGCCGCTGGGATCGCCCATTTTACGGGCTTTGACGTGCTTTTTAATCATGTTGCGGCCTTCGACGATGACCTTGCCCTCTTTGGGGCTGACTTCCAGGACTTTGCCCTTCTTGCCCTTATCGTCGCCGCTGATGATCAGGACGGTATCGTCCTTTTTCACATGCAGTTTGTTACTCAATTCCGACACCTCCTCACAGAACTTCCGGGGCGAGGCTCAGGATCTTCATGTAATCCTTTTCGCGGAGCTCTCTTGCCACCGGGCCAAAAATACGGGTACCCTTGGGGTTCTTATCCTCACGGATAATCACCGCCGCGTTTTCGTCAATGCGGATGTAGGTGCCATCGGCACGGCGCACGCCGCGCACGCTGCGGACCACAACGGCCTTCACCACATCGCCCTTTTTCACAACGCCGCCGGGTGCTGCTTTCTTAACAGAAGCAACCACAACGTCGCCGATATTCGCATACCTCCGGCCGGAACCACCGAGAACGCGAATGGTCATAAGCTCCTTCGCGCCGGTGTTGTCGGCTACCTTGAGGTGGGATTGTTGTTGAATCACAGGGTGTTCCTCCTTTCAAAGAACCGACTTATTTCGCCTTTTCGATGATTTCAACCAAGCGCCAACGCTTGTCTTTCGACATGGGACGGGTCTCCATAACGGACACGCGGTCACCCACACGGCACTCGTTGTTTTCGTCGTGCGCCTTCAGACGCACGGTACGCTTAACGATCTTTTTGTACAGCGGATGGCGGACATTGTCCTCGATCGCGACGACGATGGTTTTGTCCATTTTGTCGCTGACGACCATACCGGTACGAGTTTTTCTCAGATTACGCTCGCTCATAAACTATGTCCTCCTTCCGTTAGGCTTCCGCCTTCAGCTCGTTTTCGCGGATCACGGTCTTGATGACAGCGATTTCCTTCTTAACGGCCTTCAGGCGCATCGGGTTGTCAAGTTGATTGATGGCGTGTTGAAAACGCAGGTTGAACAGCTCCTTTTTCAGGTCTGCCAGACGGGCTTCCAGTTCCGACGCGCTCATCTCACGGATCTTATCGAGTTGGCTCTTTTTCATTCCTGCTCACCATCCTCTTCCTTGCAAACAAATTTGCACTTGATGGGCAGCTTGTTGGCTGCGAGTCTCATAGCTTCGCGGGCGGTCTCTTCGGGCACGCCGGCGATCTCGAACATCACACGGCCGGGTTTCACGACCGCCACCCAGTACTCCGGCGAACCTTTACCGGAGCCCATGCGGGTCTCGGCGGGTTTCTCGGTGATGGGTTTGTCCGGGAAAATCTTGATCCAGACCTGACCGCCACGCTTGATGTAACGAGTCATGGCGATACGGGCGGCTTCGATCTGTCTGGAGGTGATCCAGGCGGGCTCAAGAGCCTGCAGACCGAATTCGCCGTGGCTGACTTTGTTGCCGCGAAGCGCCTTACCGGTCAAACGGCCGCGCTGTACACGACGATACTTTACTCTCTTGGGCAGCAGCATTACTTGCGGCCTCCTTCCCGACGGGGCTTGGCAGCGCCGGCCAGGACCTCACCACGATAGATCCACGTTTTCACGCCGATGCGACCGTAGGTGGTGTTGGCTTCAGCAAAGCCGTAGTCGATGTCCGCACGCAGGGTCTGCAGCGGAATCGTACCCTCATGATATTGTTCAGTACGCGCAATTTCCGCGCCGCCCAGACGGCCGGACACTTGCGTCTTAATGCCCTTCGCACCGAGCTTCATCGCACGGCCGATCACGAGCTTCATCGCGCGGCGGAACGACGTACGCTTCTCCAGCTGCAGCGCGATGTTTTCCGCGACAAGCTGAGCGTTCAAGTCGGGCTGACGAACTTCCACAATGTTGATGGTGGTGGGCTTACCGACCATCTTCTCACAGGCTTCACGCAGCTTGTCGATATCTGCGCCGCCTTTGCCGATCACGAGGCCGGGCTTCGCGCAGTGAATGTGCACGCGAACCTTCGACGCATCGCGCTCGATCTCGATCTTCGGGACACCTGCCGCATACAGCGTTTTCTTGAGGTAGCGGCGGAGCTTGTAGTCAGAAACCAGCGTATCGCCGAACTCGCTGTCTCTTACAAACCAGCGGGAATCCCAGTCTTTAATCACTCCCACACGCAGACCGTGGGGATTCACTTTTTGACCCATAACTGTCCTCCTCCTTCGCTTATTCGGCTTCCTTGAGCACTACGGTGATGTGTGACGTTCTCTTCTCGATGCGGAACGCACGACCTTGCGCTCTCGGACGGATACGCTTCATGATCGGACCCGGGCAGACATAGCACTCGGCAACATAGAGGTTGCTTCTGTCCATGCTGTGGTTGTTTTCCGCGTTAGCAGCTGCCGATTTGAGCAGCTTTTCGATCGGCTCAGCGGCCGATTTCATAGTGAAGTGTGCGATCGCGATCGCCTCATCAAGCGGCTTATTGCGGATGAGGTCGAGAACGATTTTCACTTTACGGGGCGCGATTCTTACGAATGTAGCTTTAGCCCTTGCTTCCATGATAGATTCTCTCCTTTCAACCGCTTATTTCGAACTCTTCGAGCCGGTGTGGCCCTTGAAGGTACGAGTGGGGGCAAATTCGCCCAGCTTGTGACCGACCATGTCCTCGGTGACATACACCGGCACATGCTTGCGGCCGTCGTGGACGGCGATCGTGTGGCCGACGAAATCCGGGAAGGTCGTGGAGCTGCGGCTCCAGGTCTTCAGGATGCGCTTCTCGCCGGCGGCGTTCATTTCTTGGATCCTCTTAAGCAACACAGGTTGTACGAAAGGACCCTTCTTTACGCTTCTTCCCATAAATCTGAATCTCCTTTCGCTTACTTGCCGTTGCGGCGCTTAACAATGAATTTATCCGAACGGTTACGCGGCTTGCGAGTCTTGTAACCGAGTGCCGGCTTGCCCCAAGGAGTGACAGGGCCCGGACGACCGATGGGGGAGCGACCCTCACCACCACCGTGCGGGTGATCACAGGGGTTCATAACGGAACCGCGCACAGTCGGACGCCAACCCATGTGGCGTTTGCGGCCCGCTTTACCGATCTGGACATTGGAATGTTCCACATTGCCGACCTGACCAATGGTCGCCATGCAGTTCAGCGGGACATAACGCATCTCGCCGGACGGCAGACGGATGAGAGCTTTGTTGTTCTCTTTACCCATCAGCTGAGCCATGACGCCGGCGCTGCGAGCAAGCTGAGCGCCCTTGCCGGGATAGAGCTCCACGTTGTGGATGAAGGTACCGGTGGGGATGTTCTCCAGGGGCAGCGCGTTACCGGGTTTGATGTCGGCGGAAGCGCCCGAGCTGACGGTGTCGCCCACCTTCAGGCCCGCGGGAGCGATGATGTAGCGCTTTTCGCCGTCCTCGTATTGCACGAGCGCGATGTGAGCACTGCGGTTCGGATCGTATTCGAGGGTCAGCACCGTAGCGGTCATGTCGACCTTGTTGCGCTTGAAGTCGATGATACGATACTTCTGACGGTTTCCGCCGCCGCGATGGCGGACGGTGATGCGACCGTAGCTGTTACGGCCGGCCTTCTTGTTCTTCGGAGCAAGCAGGCTCTTTTCGGGACCCGTTTTCGACAGACCGCTGTAATCCAAGCAGGACATACCGCGACGGCCGGGCGTAGTCGGTTTGTAAATGATCATAGGCATTACAATTCACTCTCCTGTTCTTACGGCTTTGCGAGGCGTTGCCAATCGCCCCATACGTTGCCTGTCATCGATGTTCGGTGGTTTGACTTACGCCATGCCGTCGAAGAATTCGATGGTCTTGGAGTCGGCGGTCAGGGTGACGACCGCTTTTTTCCAGTCGGAACGGTAGCCTTCAAAGCGGCCCATGCGGCGCTTGGCGCCCTTCATGCTGATGGTGTTGACCTTAGCGACTTTAACGCCGAAGATCTCCTCCACCGCCTTCGCGATCTGGATCTTGTTGGCAGTTTTTTCCACTTTGAAAGTGTACTTCTTGTCCGCCATCAGGCCGACAGACTTTTCCGTGACGACCGGGGCGAGAATGATATCGCGAGGATCCATTATGCGTACACCTCCTCAATCTTAGCAACGGCATCCTTCACAACGATGAACTTGTCAGCGTTGAGGATGTCATACACGTTCAGGGTGTTCACCAGCGCCGTTTTCACGCCGGGGATGTTGCGGGCGGACAGAATGACCTTCTCGTCCTTCTCCGCCATGACCAGCAGCACCTTCTTGTCCGCGCCCAGCGCGTTCAGGACGGACACCATGGTCTTGGTCTTGATTTCTTCGAGCGTCAGCTCGTCGAGGATCATCATATCCTCCGTCGCCACCTTCGAGGAAAGGGCAGACTTCATAGCCAGACGGCGCACCTTCTTGGGCAGCGCGTAGCTGTAATCGCGGGGCTTCGGGCCGAGCGCGATACCGCCGTGGGTCCATTGGGGAGCGCGGGTGGAGCCTTGACGAGCATGGCCCGTGCCCTTCTGACGCCAGGGCTTTTTGCCGCCGCCGCTGACTTCGGAGCGGGTGAGCGTGGACTGCGTGCCCTGACGCTGGTTGGCCAGGTAGTTCACGACAGCGCTGTGCAGGACAGTCGCGTTGGGGGCGATTCCGAACACGGCGTCGCTCACTTCCATCGTACCGGTTTGTTTACCGGTCATATCGTAAGTAGTGATATTCGGCATGATTGTTTCCTCCTTCCTTACGCTTTCTTGACGGAGTCGGAAAGAACCACGATGCCCTTGCGGGGGCCGGGAACAGCGCCGCGCACAGCGATCAGGTTATTCTCCACATCCACTTTGACAACATCGAGGTTCTGCACCGTCACGCGCTCGCAGCCGAGGTGGCCCGCCGCTTTGGTGCCTTTGAACACGCGGGAGGGCGAAGAGCACGCGCCGAGCGAACCCGCATGACGGGCGTTCGGGCCGGTACCGTGAGACTCTCTCAGGCGGCCGAAGTTCCAGCGCTTGATGGCGCCGGCGTAACCTTTACCCTTGCTGGTGCCGACCACGTCCACACGGTCGCCGGGGACGAAGGTGTCAGCCTTCACGATGTCGCCGATGTTCAGCGTATCGCAATCTTCAAAGCGGAATTCCTTGAGCGTCTTCTTGGGCGCCACATCCGCCTTGTCAAAGTGCCCTTTCATGGGCTTGTTGACGTGTTTCGGAGAAACATCGCCAAAGCCGAGCTGGACAGCCGCATAGCCGTCGTTCTCGACCGTTTTCTTCTGGACAACCACACAGGGTCCCGCCTCGATGACGGTGACCGGCACTACGTTGCCCTTGTCGTCGAAGATCTGCGTCATGCCGATCTTCTTGCCGATGATGCCTTTTTGCATTGTCTATACCTCCTTGGTTATTGGTTGACGCGGTTTCGCGTCAACATGACCTCGCGGGAGAGATCTGCAAGCCGTGTTGTACGGTGCGTCGGGGGTTGCGCGGCACGCCGCGCCCTGCCCGAGGGTTGCACGCGATTACAGCTTGATTTCGATCTCCACACCGGCGGGGAGTTCAAGACCCATCAGGGCCTCGACTGTCTTGTTGGACGGACGAAGGATATCGATCAGACGCTTGTGCGTGCGGGTCTCGAACTGCTCACGCGAGTCCTTGTACTTGTGCACGGCACGAAGAATCGTGACGATTTCCCTCTCGGTGGGCAGCGGCACGGGACCGGAAACGCGGGCGCCGGTACGGCGAGCGGTCTCCACGATCTTCTCGGATGCCTGGTCCACCAGACGGTGATCATAGCTCTTCACACGAATACGGATTTTTTCTTTGACTGCCATTTTGAAAACGCCTCCTTAAAAATTTTGAGTTGGCGGGCGACGCCGCTCTGCACACTCTGCCGGGTGTTTCTTTCGGTCTCCCGAAAAAAACCGGAATCCAGCTTGATTTCCGGCGCAAAACGATCGTCCTGCGTGTTCCTTGCTCCCACTTCCGCGCAACTCTCTACACCCTGAAGGCGCAGTACGGCGTGTTTCTCAGGTCCACTTGCAGCTTTCTTTGTTCGCCCGGTTTGAAATCGGACATACTCCACGGAAAAACCGACCGTTCGGTCGCAACCTCCCGCTTCAACGCATATCTTTGCAGTCTGCCTGCGCTTGCTTTTGGGCAGAATTCGCCCATCTGGCATACGCGTGCCTATATATAATACAACACACCTTTGCAAAAATCAAGTGTTTTTTTGCGATTTTTTGAATTTTTTTCACCGCAAAACGGCGGTTTCATGCGGTTTTGCGATCCTTCCACAAGATATTGGGTGCGTGTGAAATTCACCCCACAACATTGCCGTTCGTCGCCGAAAAAATTTTTTAAAAATTTTTTTCGCCGTCTCCCTTGTGCGACGTATCTTGACTTTTCGGGCACGAAGGCGTATGCTGAATATACCGTCTGGTATAATACATTATATAAAGGGAGTGTTTGTTATGCTGTTGTTATCCATCGATCACGTGCCGGGTCGCGACATCGAGGCGCTGGATCTGGTCAAGGGTGCGGTTGTGCAGTCCAAGCACATCGGCAAGGATTTTCTGGCGGGCTTCAAAACCATCGTCGGCGGCGAGATCACCGGCTACACCGAAATGCTTGACGAAGCCCGCACCATCGCCACCGAGCGCATGATCCGCAACGCACAGGCACTGGGCGCCGACGCGATCGTCAACGTGCGCTACAGCTCATCTGCCGTCATGGACGGCGCCGCTGAGGTGCTTGCCTACGGCACGGCGGTCCGCTTCAAGTAACCTCTGCACACAAAAACACCCCTGCTCGACGGAGCAGGGGTGTTTTGCTATATAATAAGGTATATATATTATATAATAGGATCAGCCTTTGAGAGCCACGGCTTGCTTCGCCTTGGCGGCGATGTTTTCCGCCGACAGACCGAACACCTTGAGCAGTTCGAGCGCCGGACCCGAACGACCGTAGACATCCTCGACACCCACGCGGATCACGGGGACAGGCACCGTCTCGCAGATCACTTCGGTCACGGCACTGCCCAGACCACCGATGATGCTGTGCTCTTCCGCCGTCACGATGACGCCCGTATCCTTCGCCGCCGCGACGACTTCCTCGCGGTCGATCGGCTTGATGGTCGCCATATTCACCACGCGCGCCGAAACCCCCTCGTTCTTGAGCTGTTCGGCGGCGATCAGCGCCTCGTTCACCATGAGGCCCGTCGCGATGATGGTCACGTCCGTACCCTCGACCAGGCGGTTCGCCTTGCCGATTTCAAACTGGTAGTCATCATCAAACACCGTCGGCACCGCCAGACGACCGAAGCGCATATACACCGGACCGTGCATCGCGGCGGCGGCGTACACTGCCTTCTTCGCTTCGTAGTAGTCCGCGGGGTTGATGATGGTCATGCCGGGGATGACGCGCATGAGCGCGATGTCCTCACAGCACTGGTGGGACGCACCGTCCTCGCCGACCGAGATGCCGGCATGCGTGGCGCCGATTTTAACGTTCATGTTCGGATAACCGATGGAGTTGCGGATCTGCTCAAACGCACGACCCGCCGCAAACATCGCAAAGCTGGACGCAAACACCAGCTTGCCCGACGCCGCCAGACCTGCCGCCACGCTCATCATGTTGCCTTCGGCGATGCCGGCATTGAAGAAGCGCTCGGGATGCGCTTTTTTGAACATACCCGTTTTGGTCGCACCCGCGAGGTCTGCGTCCATGACAATCAGATTGTCGTACTGATCGGCAAGCTCAATGATGGCTTCGCCGTACCCTTCGCGGGTCGCAATTCTTTTTACTTCTGCCATGATTACGCCTCCAATTCCGCGAGAGTTGCATTCAGTTCTTCCATCGCCGTCGCATACTGCTCAGCGTTGGGGGCGACACCGTGCCAGCCCACTTTGTCTTCCATGAAGGACACGCCCTTGCCCTTGACCGTCTTGAGGACGATGGCATACGGCTTGCCTTTGGTCTGCGAAGCGCGGTTCAGCGCCGCTTCGAGTTGCTCGAAATCGTGACCGTCGATCTCCTCGACCGCAAAACCGAACGCCGCGAATTTCTCGGGGATCGGATAGGGGGAATTGACTTCGTCCAGCGTACCGTCGATCTGGAGGTTGTTGTTGTCCACCATCACGCACAGGTTGTCAAGGCCCTTGTGCGACGCGAACATCGCCGCTTCCCACACCTGACCTTCCTGGATCTCGCCGTCACCGAGCAGGGCATACACGCGGTAATCCGCGTTGTCGAGCTTGCCCGCCAGCGCCATGCCGACCGCCGCCGACACGCCCTGACCGAGCGAACCGGTGGACATATCCACGCCGGGCGTACCCTTCATATCGGGGTGACCCTGCAGCATCGCGCCGACGTGACGAAGCACCTGAATCTCATCGATCGAGAAGAAGCCCTTGTGCGCGAGAGCGCCGTAATACGCCGGCGCCGCATGACCCTTCGACAGCACAAAGCGGTCGCGCGCGGGATCCTTCGGATTCGCGGGATCCACGTGCATATGCGCAAAATACAAATACGCGAGCGCATCCGCCGCCGACAGCGAGCCGCCGGGGTGTCCGCTCTTTGCGTGGAACGTACCTTCGATTGCCGCCATGCGAATCTTCGTCGCCATGACAGCCAGTTGTTTTTTCTGACAAGCGTCCATAGGGGTTTTCCGTCCTTTCTTGAAAGGGGCGCCCGATACGCGCCCTCAAGCTTTGCCGTTTACCATTATATCACGATTCCGATCAAATGAAAAGCATTTCGGACGGAAAAATGCAAAAAAAATTATAGAATTTGAGCGCTTTCCCTTGCTTTTTATCCACCTTTTAGTGTATGATAGGAATATCTTCTAAAACTAATATACAAAGGAGTTCGTATCATGAAACATACACTGCTGAAAATGGTCCTGCTGGTGTGCGCGCTCGCGCTGGTGTGCGTCGGTCTGACCGCCTGCAACAACGATCCCGCCAACACCGACACGCCCGATACCACCGAGTCCACCATCCGCACCACCGAGACGCACCCCACCCTGAACCTCGTGGACGCGACCGGCAGCCCGCTTCTGGGCATCTGGACGGTGGAAAGCGAAAAAACCGCCATCACCCAGCTCAAGTTCAGTGAAGACGGCTCGGCGATCATCACCGCCGACAACGGCGTGCTCGGCGGCACCTTCGTGCTGGAAGGCGATCACCTGACGATCGCCCTGACGGGCTCTGTCATGGAAGGCACCGCCACCATCGAAGGCGACACCGTGACCTTCGTCACCGCCAATGACACACTCACGCTGACCAAAGCGCAATAATCTTCGGTTATCCCTTATCCCCGCTCCGCTTGTCGGTGCGGGGATTTTTTTGCCGATCGCACCGAAATTGACAAACCGCCCGCGGTTTGCTATACTGACAACAGGAACGATCGATTCAAAGGAGGCTTCGGCTTATGGCTTTTTGTTCCCACTGCGGCACCCCGCTTCCGTCGGGCGCCAATTTCTGTCCGTCATGCGGTGCCGCCGTGCGCGCACCGATCGCGCCGACCATGCCGACGGTTGCCCCGACCGACACCCCGACCGACCCCTTGGCTCCCGCCGCTCCGCATTGGTACAACCCCTTCCCCGCACCGCCCAGACGCTCCGTCTTCGGTATCATCGGGCTGGCAACGGCGATCCTCTCGCTTCTGCTCGTGTGGGTGGACGCTGTATTGATATGGATCCTCGTGCCCGCGACGGTCTTTTCGCTGATCGGCTTTTTCAAAAGCACCAAGAGCCGCCGCTTACTGACAGGGATCGCGATCCTTCTGTGCGTGCTGACACTGGTGCTGTTCGTCACCATTGAAACCGTACAGGCGTTTTTCCCCGACTCTGCCATCGCCGAGCAATTGCCGTCCGTGTTTCCCCCGCGTTACCCCGACGAGATCCCCGATTTCGACGAAGGTTGGTATGACGACGATCCGTTTTACTTTGACGAGGGAGATCCCTTCGGTGACTTCTTTTTTGAGGACTTTTTCGGCGATGAGCACACCTACGAAAGTGCCCTGCCGACATGCCATAACGGATAAGAAAAAACCTCCCGAACGATTCGTTCGGGAGGTTTTGTTTGTTGTTTGAAATCAGCCGCCCAGATATGCCTTGCGGACTTCTTCGTTGTTGGCAAGCTCGTGCGCGTCGCCGCTCATGCGGATCTTGCCGGTTTCCAGCACGTATGCGCGGTTAGCAATTTCCAGCGCCATTTTGGCGTTCTGCTCCACCAGCAGCACCGTCGTGCCCGCCTTGTTAATCTCGCGGATGATGGAGAAAATCTCCGACACATACAGCGGAGACAGACCCATCGACGGCTCATCCATCAGCATGATGGACGGCTTGGACATCAGCGCGCGTCCCATCGCCAGCATCTGTTGTTCGCCGCCCGACAAGGTGCCCGCGATCTGCTTTTTGCGTTCCTCCAGACGGGGGAAATGTTCATATACGTTTTTGAGGGTTTCCTCCACGCCGCCGTCCTTGCGGGTGAACGCGCCCATCATCAGGTTTTCCAGCACGGTGAGCTGTTGGAACACGCGGCGTCCTTCGGGAACCTGCGCCATGCCGAGCGACACGATCTTGTGCGCGGGCGTGCGGATGAGGTCGTTGCCGTTGAACTCGATGCTGCCGGCTTTCGCCTTGAGCAAACCGCTGATCGTGTGCAGAATGGTGGTTTTACCCGCGCCGTTCGCACCGATAAGCGCGATGATCTCTCCTTGATTGACATCGAAGGAGACGCCCTTGATCGCTTCGATCATGCCGTAGGACACGTGCAGATCGTTGACTGATAACATCGCCATATCCGTTTGTTCTCCTTTCGATTATTCGCCCAGATAGGCGGTGATGACGCGGGGATCCTGCAGTACCTGCGCGGTGACACCGCGCGCCAGCTCCTGACCGAAGTTGAGCACCGTGACCTCTTCGCAGATGCCCGCGACCAGCTTCATGTCATGCTCGATAAGCAGGATCGTCACATCAAAGGTATCGCGCACAAAGCGGATGGTTTCCATCAGCTCGGCGGTTTCGTTGGGGTTCATGCCGGCGGCGGGCTCGTCAAGAAGCAACAGCTTCGGCTTGGTCGCGAGCGCACGCGCGATTTCCAGCTTGCGCTGTTTGCCGTAGGGCAGATTCTGCGCCATAAGATGCGCCTCTTTGTCGAGGTCGAACACCTTGAGCAGTTCGAGCGCTTCCTTGTTCATCACGCGCTCCGTCGCGAAAAACTTCGGCAGACGGAACAGACCCGTAAACACGCCGTATTTATAGCGGTTGTGCAGACCGACCTTGACGTTATCGATCACGCTGAGCTTGTTGAACAAGCGGATGTTCTGGAACGTACGGGCGATGCCGTTGTGGCTGATTTCCACGGGCGAACGACCGGTCAGCTCCTTGCCCGCCAGATAGAACGAGCCGGAGGTGGGCTTATACACACCCGTGAGCATGTTGAACACGGTGGTTTTGCCCGCGCCGTTGGGGCCGATCAGACCGTAGAGCGCCCCCTTGGGGATGGTCAGGTTGAAATCGTCGACCGCTTTCAGACCGCCGAACTGGATGGACAGATGTTCCACTTTCAAAATCGGTTCCATGGATCATTGTCCCCCTTTCTTTTTCGGCAGGCATTTTTGCACCGCCGCATTGCCAAGGGCTTTGCCCTTGGCGATCAGCGCCTGGAATTTCTCGTTGTGGTTGGCAAGCATCACGACGATCAGCACGATCGCATAGATGAGCATGCGGTAATCCGACAGGAAGCGGAGCCATTCGGGAAGCACCGTCAGCGCCACCGCCGCCACGATCGAGCCGAGGGTCGAGCCCATGCCGCCGAGGACGACGAACACGAGAATGTTGATGCTCATGACGTAGTTGTAGGTGTTCGGAGCGGTGGGCATCATCTGACCCGCCTTTTGCGCATACATCACGCCCGCCACGCCCGCAAAGAACGCCGAGAACACGAGGATGACGAGCTTATATTTGGAAATGTTGATGCCGATGGATTCCGCGGCAATGCGATTGTCACGGATCGCCTTCACGGCACGACCGGCACGGGAGTGAATGAGGTTGAGGCACAGCCACACGGTGATCATCACCAGCACAAAGCCGATGATGAACAGCGTTTCATCCTGCTTGGGAATACGCGGCAGGTTCGGGATACCCTGCGCGCCGTTGGCAATGGTCACGGTGGTCAGCGGGTCGAGCCCGTCGATGCCCGTGCCGCCCATCTGCACGTGCATGCCGTTGGCGTCCTTCGCAATGAACAGCACCGCGCACAGGTTGTAGATGATTTCGCCGAAGGCGAGCGTCACGATCGCCAGGTAGTCGCCGCGCAGACGAAGCACGGGAATGCCGATGAGCAGACCGAACAGCGCCGCCACCAGACCGCCCGCGATCAACGCCAGCGGGAAGCGGAGCCACCATTGCTCGATCGCCTGCGCCGTCATGACGGACACCAGCGAGCCGACATACGCGCCGACACACATAAAGCCTGCGTGACCGAGGCTCAGTTCACCCAGCACGCCGACGGTGAGGTTGAGCGACACCGCCAGCATAATATTGATGCAGATCAGCGGCAACATGCCTTTCATGTGACTGCCGATCGCATCGACTTCCACCAGCACCAGCATCAGCGCGAACGCGACGCACAGGCCGACCAGAATGCCCACTTTTTTCTTGGTGGAGCCACGCCAATTTTTAATATTCAACACGTGCGCCACCTCCTTATACCTTCTCGTTGATCTTCTTGCCCATGATGCCCGTCGGCTTCACCAGCAACACAACAATCAGCACCGCGAACACCACCGCGTCCGCCAGCGCCGCGAGCTGGAACTGCGACAGCACCGCTTTGGACATCTGCTCGATGACGCCCAGCAACAAACCGCCGAGCATCGCGCCGGGGATGGATCCGATGCCGCCGATGACCGCCGCCGTGAAGGCTTTGATACCGGGCATCGTGCCGCTGTAGGGACCGATCTGGCTGTAAGCACCCAGATACAGGAAGCCCGCCACCGCCGCGAGAGCCGAGCCGATGGCGAAGGTCAGCGAAATGACACCGTTGACGTTGATACCCATCAGCTGTGCCGCGCCGCGGTCTTCCGACACCGCGCGCATCGCCTTGCCCGCCTTCGTGTAGCGGATGAACAGCGTCAGCGCGATCATGATGACCACCGTCACCGCAATCGTCAGCACCGTTTCACCCTGCACGATCAGACCGCTGCCGTCTTCGGGACCGAAGTACATCGACAGCTGCTTCATGAAGGGGAACGAAATGGATTTATTCTGCGAACCGAAGGTGAGCAGCACCACGTTCTGGAGCAGATAGCTCACACCGATCGCGGAGATCAGCACCGCGAGCGACGACGCCTGACGAAGCGGCTTGTACGCCACCTTTTCGATTAGCATGCCCAGAAGCGTACAGCAAACAATCGCCACCGCCAGCGCAATGAACGGAGCTGCCGCCACCAGCGCGGGATTTTGCATGTTATTGGTGATCAGTGCCACCACCTGCACAATAATGACGCCGCCTACCATGATGACATCGCCGTGGGCGAAGTTCAGCATTTTGGCAATGCCGTACACCATCGTGTAGCCAAGCGCAATCAGCGCATACACACTGCCCAGGCTGATGCCGCTGAGCAGCAGGGAGAGAAAATTCATGTTGTTGAATCCTCCTCTTTCTTCTTATTAGTCAAAATTCCGTTCTATTATAGCACAACTTCTTCCCGCTGGCAATAACCTTCCTGTGCAATTTTTCCTCTTTTTTAAAGGAAAATGGTGAAAAATCAATGAAAAAGGCGTTGCCGACAGCAACGCCTTTTGAAAATTACAGATCTATGCGGTTCTGGTAGCGCGTGGACAAGCCCGCACGGAACAGGTGCGAATCGTTGGACAATTGCAACACGCGGGGGATCACCAGTCCCTCCTGCTCCTCAAAGCGAATCGCCGTCACCCCGCTGTGCCCCGTGTCAAAATGCGTACAGAACAGCGGATAGGGGATGTCCAGCACCCAGCTCAGAAATGCCATGCCGAATGCCTGATGCGCAAACAGCGCGACGCGCTCCTCGGTCGGAGCGACAGGGATATAGGCGTGCCGTTCGCGGTCGTGCGCATAACCCAGCGACGCGAAAAACGCGTCGGCATCGCGTCCGATCTCCCGCCAGCACTCACCCCACGGTTGCCCCTCGAAGGCGGGATGCGTATCCCAGTCGTTGTCAAGACGGCGCACCGCCTCCGAAGCGAACAGCACCCGCGTTTTCGGATCCTCAAACGCATATTCCCGCACGCCGCGCTCATCGAACACGCACATCCGCTCCCACGGACGATTCTCATTCGCCCACGGCACGATCGTCGGCGTCAGCGAGAGCCGCTCGCAGGTCGGCGCGGCGGTCATCTGCGCGCGCATGGAATCGGATGAATATACACGGTCCAGCCCATGCACCGCGAAGCGGTCGGCAAGCGCCGCCGCCTGCTGTTGTCCGAACGGCGTTAAGCTGTCGGGGTTGTAGATGGGGTCTCCGTGACGGATATAGTAAAAAATCATGGACAGTCGCCTCCTCTTGGATTCATCATACCACATCGCACGGCGTTTGCAAAGCTTTTTCAAAAAATCCGCGGCATACCCTTGACAAACCGCAGAAAAAGGTATACACTCAACCCATATCGCAAACCGATGAACGAGAGTAAGTAGCCCTTCATGGCACACTTCACAGAGAGCCGACGGCGGTGGAAGGCGGCAGGTGTGGGAAGCGGCGAATGGACTCGTGAGGGCGTCCCGAATCCGCGAGCGATCGCGGGGTAGGCGGCGACGGAAACTCTAACCGTTATGATGAGAGCGCATGCCGGTGCGTGACAATGAACCGTTAGGTGGCTGACAGATTTCTGTTCCTATGGGACAGAAATTTTTTATTTTTAGGAGTGAGCGTTATGTTTTCATCCGGATTCCGATGGCGAATCTGACCGCTAATCCCCCATTCTGAATCAATAAAAGGAGCGATCCGTTATGGAAAAGTACAAATATTATGCCAACTATTTGAAAGAATACCCCGACGAGAAAGGCTACTTCGGCGAGTACGGCGGTGCCTACCTGCCGCCCGAGCTGGAGCCCGCGTTCAAGGAAGCCGCCGATGCCTATGAGGCGATCTGCCACTCCGCGCAGTTTATCAACGAACTGCGCCGCATCCGCAAGGAATTCCAGGGACGTCCCACCCCCGTGTACCACTGCGAGCGCCTGTCGCATCTCTTCGGCAACTGCCAGATCTACCTCAAGCGTGAGGACCTCAACCACACGGGCGCACACAAGCTCAACCACTGCATGGGTGAGGGCTTGCTTGCGAAATACATGGGCAAGAAAAAGCTCATCGCCGAGACAGGCGCGGGTCAGCACGGCGTCGCCATCGCGACGGCGGCGGCGTACTTCGGCATGGAGTGCGACGTGTATATGGGCGAAGTGGACATCGCCAAGCAACACCCCAATGTCATCCGTATGAAAATGCTCGGCGCGAACGTCATCCCCGTCACCCACGGTCTGAAGACCCTCAAGGAAGCGGTCGACGCGGCGTTTGAAGCCTATCTGAAGGAATACGACACCGCCATCTACTGCATCGGCTCGGCGCTCGGTCCGCACCCGTTCCCCAAAGTGGTGCGCGACTTCCAGTCGGTCATCGGCATCGAAGCGCGGGAGCAGTTCTTTGAAATGACGGGCATCATGCCCGACGCGGTGTGCGCGTGCGTGGGCGGCGGCTCGAACAGCCTGGGCATGTTTACGCCGTTCCTTGCCGACCCCGTGAAGATCTACGGCGTGGAGCCGCTGGGTCGCGGTCACGCCGTCGGCGATCACGCCGCCACCATGCAGTACGGTTCGAAGGGTCGTCTGCACGGCTTTGACAGCTATCTCCTGCAGGATGAAAACGGCGAGCCGCTTCCCGTCTACTCCATCGCGAGCGGACTGGATTACCCCGGTGTCGGTCCCGAGCACGCGTTCCTGCGCGATCAGGGTCGCGTTCACTATGTGACCGCCTCCGACGAGGAAGCGATGGAAGCGTTCTTCCTGCTGTGCAAATACGAAGGCATCATTCCCGCCGTGGAAAGCTCCCACGCGCTGGCGTATGCCATCAAATATGCCAAGTCCCATCCGTCGGGCTCCATCCTTGTGTGCCTGTCGGGTCGCGGCGACAAGGACATCGACTATGTCTATGAGAACTACGGTTGCGGCGAGCAATTCGACCTCGACCGTTACGACCGCAAATAAGTGCCATGAACGTTGTGATTGCGATCGACTCCCTCAAAGGGAGTCTGGATTCCGCGTCGGCGGGCGATGCGATCGCCCGCGGTGTTCACGCCGCCTGCCCCGATGCCGAAACGACGGTGTTTCCCATCGCCGACGGCGGCGAAGGCACGTTGCAGGCGATTTTGTCCGCCTGCGGCGGCACCACCCGCACGGTGACGGTGCATAATCCCCGCGGTCGCCTTACGGATGCCGCCTACGGCATTCTGCAGGACGGCGTGACCGCCGTTATCGAAATGGCGGCGGCGGCAGGGTTGCCGCTTCTGTCTCCCGATGAACGCGATCCGCTTTGCACCACCACCTTCGGTGTCGGCGAACTGATTGCCGACGCCCTCGCCTGCGGATGTCGGCGGTTTATCATCGGGCTGGGGGGCTCCGCCACCAACGACGGCGGTACCGGCATGCTCAAAGCGCTGGGTGCCCGCTTCCTCGACCAAGACGGACTGGACATCGCTAACGGCGCGATCGGGCTCGCCTCGCTTCACACCGTCGATGTGACGGGACTGTCTCCTGCGCTTGCCGACTGCACCTTTGCCGTCGCGTGCGACGTACGCAATCCGCTGTGCGGCGAGGAGGGATGCTCGGCGGTCTTTGCCCCGCAAAAAGGCGCGAAGACGGAGGACATCCCCCGCATGGACGCGTGGCTGTCCCGCTACGCGGCGCTGACGAAAGCGATCCTTCCCGATGCCGACCCTGCGGCAACCGGCGCGGGAGCGGCGGGCGGCATGGGCTTTGCGTGCAAGGCATACCTGAACGCCCGCCTCGTGTCGGGCATCGATCTGCTGATCGAAGAAATCGGGCTGGACCGCGCGATCGCCGATGCCGATCTCGTCATCACGGGCGAAGGGCGGCTCGACGGACAAAGCCTGATGGGCAAAGCACCCATCGGCGTGGCGACGGTCGCCGCCCGCAACGGTGTGCCGGTGCTGGCGCTGGCGGGCAGTGTCGCCCCCGATGCCGCCGCCTGCAATACGCACGGCATCACCGCCTTTTTTTCCATCCTGCCGCGGGTGACCACCCCGGAAGAGGCGATGGATCCCGCCGTCACCGCACACAATCTCACCGCCACCGCCGAACAAGCCATGCGGCTGTTTACGGCAGGACGGACATAACCAAAAACAGCGATCCCCTCGCCCATGTGGGCGAGGGGGTTTTTCCGTATAACACAACAAAAGGGAGGGCGTTTTGCCCTCCCTTTTTTCTGTGAATTATTGTCCGTCCTGGCGGTTGAGAAGCGCCGCGAAGGCTTTGTGCGCGGTGTACACATCCAATTTCGACACCACTTCAAACGGCGCGTGCATCGACAGCACCGGCACACCGAGGTCGACCGTATCGACGTTGAGGTTTGCGATATACTTCGCGACGGTACCGCCGCCGCCCACGTCCACCTTGCCGAGCTCGCCGACCTGCCACACGACCGCCGCGTCATCCATGATGCGACGGAAGCGACCCATCAGCTCCGCGGCGGCATCCGAGGTGTCGCCCTTGCCGCGACCGCCCGTGTACTTGGTGAGCACCACGCCGCCGCCGAGCTTCGCGCAGTTGCGGGATTCCACCACTTCGGGATAAAGCGGGTCAAGCGCACAGTTGACGTCCGCCGACAGGCACATCGACTTCGACAGCACGCGGTGCCCTTGCTCCCCGAATGCCTGCGCGAGATCCTCGATGAAATACGGCAGGAACGCCGACTGCATACCCGTCGCGCCGTCCGAGCCGGTTTCTTCCTTGTCGGCAAGCACCGTCACCGCCGTGTAGGTCGGCGTATCCAGAGCAAACAGCGCGGTCAGCGCGGGATAGGCACACACGCGGTCATCGTGACCGTACGCGCCGATCATACTGCGGTCAAAGCCGACATCGCGCGCACCGAACGCGGGCACGATCTCCAGCTCCGCCGACAAAAAGTCCGCTTCGACAATGCCGTATTTTTCGTTGAGGAGTTTGAGCACATTCAGCTTGACGAGATCCGCGCCGTCCTCCTGACAGACGGGACGCGAGCCGATGAGCACGTCGAGCGCTTCGCCGTCAATGAGTTTCGACGCCTGGCGCTGCATCTGATCGGCGGCGAGATGCGGCAACAGATCGGTCACGCAGAATACGGGATCGGCGGGATCCTCGCCGACGGTGACGGTGACGGTCGAGCCGTCCTTCTTCACCACGACGCCGTGGATCGCCAGCGGAATCGCCGTCCATTGATACTTCTTGATACCGCCGTAATAATGCGTGTCAAAATACGCCAGATGCTGATTCTCATACAGCGGGTTGGGTTTCAGATCGAGACGCGGCGAGTCGATATGCGCCGCCGCAATGGATACACCCTCGCCGATGGGAGACGAGCCGATCACTGCCAGCATCAGCGCTTTGTCGCGGTTGTTGAGGTACACCTTGTCGCCCGCTTTCAGGGTCATGCCCGCCTCAAACGGCACAAAGCCGCGCGCGGCGGCTTCCCGAATTGCAAAGCGCACCGCTTCGCGTTCGGTCTTGACCTCGTTGAGAAACGCCTTGTAGTCCTCGGCATAGGCATCCGCCTGCGCCACCTCAGACGCGTCCATAGTTTTGGCGGCATCCGACGGAGTCATGCACAGTTGTTCGCGGAGGGTTTCCGCCATCGTTTTTTCTTCGCTCATACAAATCGACTCTCCTTTGTGTGTGTATCGTTACAGCTGATAATATTCTTCGTAAATCGCTTTGGCGGACTGTACGCGTTCGATATACGCCCGCGTCTCGGCATACGGCACGGTGTGAAGCGTCACGCCGTCGGAAGAATACGCTTCGTCGGTGAGCCATTCCTGTACCACACCGATGCCCGCGTTGTACGCCGCGATCACCGCCTGCTCCGATTCAAATTGTTCCTCAAGTAAGGCGAGCATATACACGCCGCACCGAATGTTGACCTCAGGATCGTACAGCATATCCACCGTGTAATCCTTGAAATCGTCCGAACGGAACTGACACCATTCCAGCGCCGTTTCGGTCACCTGCATCAGCCCCATCGCATCCGCCGACGACAACGCCCGCTCATTAAATTTGCTTTCGGTGCGCATGATCGCGTACGCCAGCGACGGCTCCACGTCATACGTTTCGCACGCTTCCATCACCGTCTCCTGATACGCCAGCTCGTAGGTCGAGCGCATCAGCGTGTCATAGCCGCCGCGAAGCGCCAGGATCAGTCCGACCGTCAGGGCGACCAGTCCCAGCAGTGCCGCGATATACGTCAGCGGGTGATAGGTTTTTCTGCGCCGCCTGCCGCGGCGCTTTGCCGTTTTTTTAGCCATCCGATTCCTCCCAAACCTCACGGATCAGCGCATCCACCGCCGCCGTCAGGGCTTGCGGATCTCTGTCATTGACCAGAATATGATCGGCGCGCTGACGATAGAACGCATCATCGGGTTGCGCATTCATGCGCATCTGCGCCCGCTCACGGTCGATCCCGTCGCGGCGCATGATGCGTTCGAGTCGCATCGACGCAGGGGCGAGTACCGCCGCCGTCACGTCGCACAGGCGATCCATGCCGCTCTCAAACAACAGCGGCGCGTCGATCACCGCGCGGGCACAGTCGCTTTGCTTCATCAGCGCCACACTGCGCTCGATGATGAACGGATGCGTGATCGCGTTGAGCCGCTTGGTCGCCGCTTCGTCGCGAAACGCCGCCGCGGCAAGTGCCGCGCGGTCAAGCGAGCCGTCCGCTTGCAAAATGCCGTCGCCGAAAGCGTCCGCGAGCGCGGTAAGACACGGCTGTCCCTTTTCGACCACCTCGCGGGCGATGCGGTCGGTGTCCACCACCAACACGCCCGCTTCGCGCATACGCGCCGTCACCACACCCTTGCCCGCTCCGGTCGGACCGGTCAGTCCCAGCACTCTCATACGTTCACCACCCGAAACGCGGCGGCGCGAAGCAGACGGTTATACACCGCCAATCCCACGCCCTCACTGCGCGGACAGGACGCATACACGATGCGCGCGCCGCGGTCATCGGCGATGCGCAACGCCTCAAACACCTGCCGTGCCTGCGCGGCATCGTCGTGCCGTGCGCCGTAGGTGACAAACGGCACCTGCAGTTGTGCGGTTTCGCCGTCAAATGCCATCGCCAGCACGTCGGGCTTGGCGCGTTCGTTGATATATGCGGCGATCGCCGCCTCGTCGCCGCGAAGCAGGATCACCTGAGCGCGCGGCGCATAATGCTGATATTTCATGCCGGGGGACGCGGCGGTTTCGT
Source organism: Acutalibacteraceae bacterium (assembly GCA_045540655.1). GTDB lineage: Bacteria > Bacillota > Clostridia > Oscillospirales > Acutalibacteraceae > RGIG1959. Next base: position 16,243 of record JAZQHP010000129.1, on the reverse strand, counting down.
GCTCCTTGAGCGGCGACACGGCGGTGTCGTCCACCTCCACCTCTCCGAGAACGGCGGCAAGCTGTTCGGGGGTGATGATGCCGGGACGAAGCACCCGCGGCACGGGGGTGCACAGCGTGATCACGGTGGATTCCACGCCGACCGCGCAGTCGTCATCCCCCAGAATCGCGTCCACGCGGCCGTCGAGATCCGCCGCCACACGCGCGGCGGTGGTGGGGGACGGACTGCCCGACAGGTTTGCCGACGGTGCCGCCAGCGGCACACCCGCCGCTTCGATGATCGCGCGGGCGGTCGGATGCGCGGGCAGACGCACCGCCACCGTGGGCAGATGCCCCGACACCGCGTCGGGCACCACGTCGGCTTTGGGCAGAATGATCGTCAACGGTCCCGGCCAGAACGCCTCGGCAAGCGCCAGCGCGGACGCGGGTACCTCGGCGCACAGCGTATAGAGCGTCTGCACGTCATGAATATGGACGATCAGCGGGTTATCCTGCGGTCGTCCCTTGGCTTCAAAAATATGCGCGACCGCGGTCGCGTCGTAGGCATTCGCCGCCAGTCCGTACACCGTTTCGGTGGGGATCGCAACGGTTTTGCCGTCCCGTAACATCGCACCCGCCGTCGCAATATCGGCAGGGGATGCGGTCAGATAGGTTGTGGTCACGGCAGGTCGCCTCCTTTTTGTCGGTATATATGAGCGTCAACGGGCGGTCGCATCGGCGTCCGCGAGCTTTTGCGCCCGATCGGCGGCAAGCAATCCGTCGATGATCTCGTCGAGCGCGCCGTTCATCACCGCATCGAGCTTATACAGCGTCAGGTTGATGCGATGGTCGGTCACCCGCCCCTGCGGGAAATTGTAGGTGCGGATGCGCTCACTGCGATCGCCGCTGCCCACCTGGGCGCGACGGTCGGCGGCAACCGCCTGTTGCTGTTCGAGTTGTTCGCGTTCCATCAGGCGGGCGAGCAACACCCGCATCGCCTTGTCGCGGTTTTTATGCTGACTGCGCTCGTCCTGACATTCCACCACCAGCCCCGTCGGCAGGTGGGTGATGCGCACGGCGCTTTCGGTCTTGTTGATGTGCTGACCGCCCGCACCGCTGGCGCGGAAGGTGTCGATCTGCAGATCCGCACGGTCGAGATGCACGTCCACTTCCTCGGCTTCGGGCAACACCGCCACCGTGGCGGCGGAGGTGTGAATGCGTCCGCCGCTTTCGGTTTCGGGCACGCGTTGCACACGGTGGGTGCCGCTTTCAAACTTCAGACGGCTGTACACGCTGTCGCCGCCCACGCTGAACACGATTTCCTTGTATCCGCCCAGCTCCGTCGCGTTGCGGTCGATGACCTCGACGGTGTAGCCGTGCGCCTGGGCATACATGCTGTACATCCGGAACAGATCCGCCGCAAACAGCGCCGATTCCTCGCCGCCCGTGCCGCCGCGGATCTCCATGATCACGGGGCGTTCGTCGCGCGGATCCCGCGGGAGAAGCAGGATGCGCAGGGTATCGGTTTCCTGCGCCATCGCGTCCTCGGCGGCGGTCAGCTCCTCGGCGGCAAGCGCCCGCAGTTCGGCATCCTTCTCGGTGTCGAGCAGGAGACGCGCCTCGGCGGCGCTTTGCTCGGCGGCGCGATACCGCCGCAGGCACTGCACGGTGGGCTCGAGCTGTTTGTGCTCGCGAAGAAGCGCCTGATAACGCGGCGGATCGCCGATCACGGCGGGATCGTACAACCGCGCTTCGATCTCCTCAAACCGCTTGGCAACATGGTCGAGACGATCAAACATCGGTCGTCCCTCCGTTCTCCTCCTCGCGCTCGATGCGGCGGATGAACCGCTCGATCTTGGCGCGCGGCACCAGCATTTCATGCCCGCAGGTCAGGCATCTGAGCCGAAAATCCATGCCCGAACGCAACACCTCAAACCCATGCCCGCCGCACGGATGGGGCTTTTTCAGTTCCACACGGTCGCCGACACGGACATCCACGGTCAAACGCCTCCCTTTCGCAAAATTTCAGTCGCATTTCGATAATTATATCATATCTTTCTGTTTTTGGCAATCGGGCGGCGAAATTCCCTCGAAAATTTCCTCTGCCCCCTTTACGAAACGGAATTTATGGGATATAATAGCGATAGAATGTTCACATTTTTATTCCGCAAAGGAGTTGTTTTTATGGTACGCATCGGTATTGATCTCGGCGGCACCAACATTGTCGTGGGTGTCGTGGACGACAGCTATCGGATTATCGCGAAAGCGGATTGCAAAACCAATCTGCCGCGAGAAGCCGCTTCCATCATGGAGGATATGGCGCGCCTGACCCGCGAAGCGGTCGAAAAGGCGGGTCTGACGATGGACGACGTGGCATACGTCGGCATCGGTTGCCCCGGCACGTGCAACGTGTTCACGGGCATCGTGGAATATTCCTGCAACCTCGATTTCAAGGAAGTGCCTCTGCAGGAGGAGCTGTCCCGCCTGATCGGCAAACCCGTGTATATTGAGAACGACGCCAACGCCGCCGCTCTGGGCGAGGCGAAGGCGGGCGCCGCGAAGGGGGCAAACTCTGCCCTGTGCATCACGCTCGGTACGGGCGTCGGCGGCGGCATCATCATCGACGGCAAGATCTACGACGGCTTCAACTGCGCCGCCGCGGAGCTGGGTCACATCGTCATCGTGGTCGACGGCGAGCCCTGCGGATGCGGTCGCCACGGTTGCTGGGAGGCGTATGCGTCCGCGACCGCGCTCATCCGTCAGACCAAAGCCGCCATCGAAGCGAACCCCGACAGCGGTCTGGCGAAGCTCGCCGCCGACAACGGCAAGGTCAGCGGCCGTACCGCGTTTGACGCGATGCGCGCGGGCGATCCCGTCGGCAAGGCGGTCGTCGATCAGTATATCAAGTATCTGGCAAGCGGTCTGACCAACATGGTCAACATCTTCCAGCCCGAGGTGCTGTGCATCGGCGGCGGCATCAGCCACGAAGGCGACACCCTGCTCAAGCCCGTCATGGAGCACATCGTGCGCGATCGCTACAGCAAGTACAGCAAGCATCAGACCCGTCTGTGCGTTGCCGAGCTGGGCAACGACGCGGGCATCATCGGCGCGGCGTGCCTCGGCGAACAATAATGGAGCCATTACAAAACGCGAAACGCACATTGTCGGTGTGTTTCGCGTTTTTCTTTTGCGGGGATCGGACTGGACTTTTCGCCGCCGATGCGATATACTGGTAGTATCCCGAAATCATACGGAAGGCGGTAGCGCATGAAACTGAACATTAAAAATACCATCCTGATCGGATTCGCCTTTTTATCCATCAGCGCATTCTGGCAGATGTACGACAGCCTGGTGCCGCTGATGCTCACCAATACCTTTGCCATCGATAAGACATGGTCGGGCATGATCATGGCGGCGGACAACGTGCTCGCGCTTGTGCTGTTGCCGCTGTTCGGCAGTATGTCCGACCGTTGCCGCAGTCCGCTCGGTCGCCGCAAGCCGTACATCCTGCGCGGCACGATCGCGGCGGCGGTGCTGATGGCGTTTTTGCCGCTTCTCGACAACAGTTACGCCGTCGCGCCCGCGCTTTGGAAATTCCTCGCGTTTATCGGCGTACTCGGTTGCCTGCTGTTCGCGATGGGCACCTATCGCAGTCCCGCCGTCGCGCTGATGCCCGACGTCACCCCGAAGCCCCTGCGCAGTCGGGGCAACGCGATCATCAATCTGATGGGTGCCGTGGGCGGCATTCTGTATCTGGTGATCACGTCGGTGCTGTATTCCAAATCCCGCACCGAAGGACTCGACCACATCAATTACCTGCCCGTCTTCCTCATCGTCGCGGGCATCATGCTGGTGTCCCTGCTCATCCTCCTGCTGTTTGTCAACGAGCCGAAGCTGGCGGCTGCGCAAAAAGCCTATGAGGAAGCGCATCCCGAAGACGACCTGACCGCCAAGACGGCTCGCGGCGGGCACGCCATGCCCAAAGCCGTGCGCCGCAGTCTGCTGTTCGTGCTGTCCTCGGTGGCGCTGTGGTACATCGGCTACAACGCCGTCACCACCTGGTTTACGACCTACGCGACCAACGAATGGGATATGGCGACGGGGCAAGCGACGCTGTGCCTGACGATCGCCACCGCCGGTGCCATCGCCAGCTACATCCCCGTTGGCATCCTTGCCGGCCGCATCGGACGCAAAAAGGTGATCCTGTTCGGCGCGGCGACGCTGTCGGCGTGCTTCCTGGCAATGTTCATCTACACCCTGTTCGCCCACAGCTTCCACCCCGCGCTCATCGCGCTGTTCCTGCTGGTGGGTATCGCGTGGGCATCTATCAACGTCAACTCCCTGCCGATGGTGGTGGAGATGTGCAGCGGCGCGGATGTCGGCAAGTTCACGGGCTTTTACTACACCTTCAGCATGGCGGCACAGGTACTCACCCCCGTGCTGTCGGGCTATCTCTACGATCATGTCAGCGCAAAATCGCTGTTTATCTATGCCGCCGTTGCGGTGGCGCTGTCCTTTGCGACGATGACACAGGTGCGCCACGGCGACAACCGCTTCATCGGCAAACGGGGACTGGAAGCTTTTGATATCGAGGATTGACGCTATGCTTTGGATCGCTGTTGTCATCGGCATCGCCGCCCTGCTGTTCGGCGTGTGGGTGCTGTCTTTGAAGGGGGAAACGCGGGATCTGTCCGCGCTCGATGCGGCACCGCTCGCGCATCGCGGACTGCACAACACCGCCCGCCCCGAAAATAGCCTTGCGGCATTTGAAGCCGCGTTTGCGCGCGGCTACGGCGCCGAGCTGGATGTGCATCTGACCGCCGACGGCGCTCTTGCCGTCATGCACGACCGCTCCCTTCTGCGCATGGTCGGCGCCGACCGCGATATCACCGCGCTGACCGCCGCCGAGCTGAAAACCTATACACTGGCGGGCTCCGACGAGCCCATTCCGTTTCTCGAGGACGTGCTGACCCTTGCCGGCGGACGCGTGCCGTTGCTCATCGAGCTCAAGGCGGACAGCGGCAACCACGCGGCACTGTGCGAGGCGGTGTGCCGTGCGCTGGACGGCTACCGCGGCACGGTGGCGCTCGAGAGCTTTGACCCGCGCTGTCTGCTGTGGCTTCGGCGGCATCGCCCCGATCTCGTACGCGGACAGCTGTCGCAGGATTTTTGCCGCTCCAAGGACGTGCATCCGCTGTTGCGGGTGTTGCTGACGAGCCTGCTGACCAACGCCCTGACCCGCCCGCACTTTATCGCCTATCGCCACGATCACCGCGCGTCGCTCCCTTTGCGCCTGGGTCACGCCGTCTGGCACACGCCGACCGCGTTCTGGACGCTGACCACCCGCGAGGCGTACGACGAATCCGTCGCCGCAGGAGCGGTGCCGATTTTTGAAGGCTTTGAGCCGTAATGCTGAAAAGGAGATGCCGACCATGCCCGAACGCCTTGTGTTTCATGTGGATGTGAACAGCGCGTTTTTGTCGTGGGAAGCCACCCGCCGATGCCGCGAGGGCAAACCCGATCTGCGGCTGATTCCGTCGGCCGTGGGCGGCGACCCGCAGACCCGCACCGGCATCATTCTTGCCAAATCCGTGCCCGCCAAACGCTTCGGCGTGCGCACGGGCGAACCCGTGAGCATGGCGCTTCGCAAATGCCCCACGCTCACCCTCGCCGCCCCCGATTTCCGTTTGTATCACGCGTGCTCCGACGCGTTTATGCAGATGTGCCGCGATTTCGCACCCGTGGTGGAGCCATATTCCATCGATGAGTGCTTCCTCGACATGACCGGCACGCACCTGCTCTACCCCGATCCCGTGAAAGCGGCACATACCCTGCGCCGCCGCATCCGCGACACCCTGGGCTTCACCGTCAACATCGGGGTCGGATCCAACAAATTTCTTGCCAAAACCGCGGGCGATTTTGAAAAGCCCGATAAAGTACACACGCTGTTTACGCGGGACATCGAGCAAACGCTGTGGCGCCTGCCTGTGCGCGACATGATCGGCGTCGGCGCCGCCACCGCCGAAAAACTCGAGCGCAGTGCGCTGTTCACCATCGGCGACGTCGCGCGGGTCGACCTGCCGCATCTGCAGGCCATCGTCGGCAAAAAAGCGGGCGAGTATCTCCACGCCCGCTCTAACGGTATCGACGACAGTCCCGTGACGGATCAGCCCGAGGAGGCAAAGGGCTACAGCGTGTCGGTGACGCTCGAGGACGACGTGACCAATACCGACGAAGCGGGACGCATCCTGCTGTCGCTGACCGATCTCGTCACCGCGCGCATGCGCACCGAAGGCGCGAAAGCATGGGGCGTCGGCGTGACGGTGCGCACGCCGGATTTTAAAAACCGCTCACATCAGCGCACCCTGCCCGCCCCGACCGACGTGACCGCCGAGGTCTGCGAGACGGCGCGGCTGTTGCTACGCGAGCTGTGGGACGGTCACACGCGCCTGCGGCTGATGGGGGTGTCGCTGTTCGACATCACCCGCGACGACAGCGTTCAGCTGTCGCTCTTTGAAGACGGCGACCGCCGCAAACAGCAAACCTTGGATAAAACGGTGGATACCATTCGCCGCCGTTTCGGCATGGACGGCATCGTCCGCGGCGGCGCGATGGGCGCGCCCGACCGCATCGGACGCAAATTCACCGCCCGCCTGGATGAACGAAAGGAGAATGACACATGAATACCGTTCGCATCGATCGCAAGCAGACCCTCATGATCGCCCACCGCGGCGTCAGCGGTCTGGAAACCGAAAACACCTGCGCCGCCTTTGTCGCCGCGGGCAACCGCTCCTATGCGGGCATTGAAACCGATATCCATGTTCTCGTCGACGGCGAATTTGCCGTCATCCACGATGACAACGCCCTGCGGGTTGCCGACGTGGACGTGGTGATTGAAGAATGCACCATGTCCGAGCTGCAGGCTATCGTCCTCAAGGACAAGGACGGCTCCAAGTGCCGCCGCGACCTGCGCATTCCGTCGGTGGAGGAATACATCTCCATCTGCAAGCGCTACGACAAAACCGCCGTGCTGGAGCTGAAAAACCGCTTTGCACCGTCCGATATCGAGCGCCTGTGCGCCCGCATTGAAGCGATGGGCTACCTCGATCACGTGATTTTTATCTCTTTTACCTATGAAAACCTCACCGCTCTGAAAGAGCTCTATCCCGATCAGCCCGCGCAGTTTCTGACCGTTGCGCGCGACGACATGGACTGGCTGATCGGCCTGCTCGCGGAGCAGGGCATCGATATCGACATCCAATGGGGCGGTGTCAACGAAGACTTCATGAAAAAATGTCGCGCGGCAGGACTGAAGGTCAACTGCTGGACGGTGGATCATCCCCTCGATGCCGCGCGTCTCATTGAGTTGGGCGTCGATTACATCACGTCCAACATCCTCGAATGAGCGCCGTATCGCACGCGGCGTGGACGCGTCGCGGCACCGCCGACACCGCGGTGCTGATGGTGCACGGCATCGTCGGCTCGCCGCATCATTTTTGCCCCTTTGTCGATGATTTTCCGTCCGACTGGACCCTCTGCTCGTTGCTCCTCGACGGACACGGCGACACACCCGCCGCCTTTGCCGCCGCCTCGATGGCAACATGGCAACACCAAGTGGATGACGCGTTTGACGCGCTGTGCCGCACCCATCGGCGGGTGGTGCTCGTCGGGCATTCGATGGGTTGCCTGCTGTTATCGCAAACGGCACATCGCCGTCCCCCGCAGGTTGCCGCGCTGATCTTTTTTGCTCCGCCGCTTCATGTGCATGTGACGCTGACCGGCATCCGTCATGCCCTGCGGGTGGTGACCGAGCGCGTGCCCGCGACCGACGCGGCACTGGTCGCCTCGCGCGATGCCTACAGCATCCGCCCCGACAAGCGGCTGTGGATCTATCTGTCCTATCTGCCGCGGTACAAGGAACTCCTCTCGCTTGCCCGCCGCGTGAGACGAAACGGCCCGCCCGCAGGCGTGCCGTGCACGGCGTTTGTCTCCGCGAAGGATGAGCTGGTCAGCCCGCGCACTGCCAAAGCGCTTGCCCGCTTTGCAGGCGTGCGTGTCGTCACGCTCGACACCGCCATGCATCATTACTACCCCGATGCCGATCTGGCACACATCAAAGAGGAGCTGGCGCTCGCCGTATGGAGCGCAACACCGTAAAGATATACCAAAAGAAGATTCTGTTCTCAGCGGAGAATGATAAACAGAGAGCGTAGGGCGGGAGTAAACTCCCGTCCTACGCTCTCTGTTTATGAGTGTTGACGTTGCGCACAACCCGGGGGCTCATTCCAACAACGCGAGCAATTCCTCGGCGGTCATGCCCGACAGCATATCGTCGCCCTCATGCACCACCGCTTCGGCAAGCGCTTGCTTGCGCTCCTGCATCGCCAGAATCTTCTCCTCCACCGTATCCGCCGCAATCAGCTTATACACCTGCACGGTGCGGGTTTGTCCGATGCGGTGGGCGCGGTCGGTCGCCTGATTCTGGGCGGATACGTTCCACCACGGATCAAAATGGATCACCACATCCGCACCCGTGAGATTCAGACCCGTGCCGCCCGCCTTGAGCGAAATGAGAAACACGGGGACATCGTCGCGGTTGAACGCTTCGACGCGTTGCATCCGCTGTTCCTTGGAGGTGGAGCCGCGCAGTTCGTAAAACGCGATGCCTTCCTTGGTCAGCCGCTCGGCAAGCAGATCAAGCATGGAGGTGAACTGCGAGAACAGCAACACCTTATGCCCGCCGTCGATCGCCTCGCAAAGCAGTTCCATGCACGCGTCGGTCTTGGCGCTTTGTCCCTGATAATCCTCGTAGCAAAGCGACGGCGAACAGCAAAGCTGACGCAGGCGCGTAAGCATCGCCAGCACCGTGATGTGGTTGCGGCGCAGTCCGTGCTCCTGCAGTTCCCGCCGCAACAGCGACAGATTCGCGCGATACAGCTCGCGCTGTTCCTCCTCGAGCGCCACGCGCACGACCGATTCGTGCTTGTCGGGCAGTTCTGCCAGCACGTCCTTTTTCAGGCGGCGCAACACAAACGGCATCACCAGCCGATTCAGACGGCGAAGCGCTTCCTCATCCTGCTCCTGCACGATGGGGCGCTCGAGCGTCTCGCGGAAGCGGGCGTAGCCGTACAGGAAGCCGGGCATCAGGAAATCAAAGATGCTCCACAGCTCGCTCAACCGATTCTCGATCGGCGTACCCGTCAGCGCAAAGCGATGCTCGCTCGGGATGCTTTTGACCGCCTTGGCGGTGTGGGTATTGGCGTTTTTAATATACTGCGCTTCATCGAGCACATGATAAGCAAACACCCGCGACATATACAGCTCGCGGTCGCGCTTGAGCAGATCGTAGGAGGTGATGAATACCTCCGCGTCCTCGCGCAGGATCTGCTCGCGGATATCGCGCGTGCCGACCACCGCCGCCACCCGCACAGCGGGCGCGAATTTCGCAAACTCCTGTTTCCAGTTGTACACCAGCGACGCGGGGCACACCACGAGCGACGGACGGGTCTCTCCGCGCTCCTTCGCGTCGAGAATCAGGGAAATCATCTGCAGGGTCTTACCCAGACCCATATCATCCGCCAGGATGCCGCCGAAGCCGTAGCGTTCGAGCGTTTTCAACCAGCGGAAGCCTGTTTTCTGATAATTGCGCAGCACCGATGCGAGCGACGCGGGCGGTGCATAGTCCGCATCCGCGACGGCGTTGATGTCGCGCACCAGACGTCGGAAACCCTCATCACGCGTCAGGCGAAGCGACGGATGATCCCGCAGTACGCGGTCAAGATACAGCGCACGATACATCGGCAGGGTAAACCGTCCGCCGACCGTGCCGTCGTCGCCGATGCCGCTTGCTACCGCGTGCAAACCCTGCAACGTCGGGTCGGACAGCGTCATAAACGCACCCGACGGCAAGCGGTGATAACGGCGTTTCTCGCGATAGGACGCCAGCAGGGCGTTCATGTCCTCCTCGCTCATATCCTGCGCGTCCATCTCCACCTCCAGCAGGTCGCTTTGCATCCGCACGCCGATGTGGACACGCGGCGCACCGACCACGCCGATGGCTTTGAAACGGTCGCCGGCATACACGGACATCTCCCGTCCGAGTACCGCCACACCGTCGGTGACAAACGCATAAATCTGCTCGTCGGTGCCGCTGAGCACCCGCCGTCCGTCGGGACCGCCTTCCTCGGGGAAGAAGGTGCTCACCAGCAACCGCAGGCGGTATTCTTCCAGCGTATCCCGCCGCACCCCGTCGAGCTCCTCATCGGTGAAGCCGTTGACACGGCGATCCCCGTAACAGAACAGCAGTTTTGCCGCGATCGTATTGGGCGACGGTGCATCCAGATACAGCTCCGCCGTCGGCACCTGCGCAGCGTATGCCTCGAGCACCTCCGTATCGCCGTGGAGCGTGATGAGTTCGGCGGCGGCTTTGATCGCGCCGAGGCACAGCTCGGGCAGATCCTTTTGTGCGATATACAGTTGTCCGTGCGCCGCCTGCAGGGCGTCCAGAAGCGGACCGACCCGCTCGGCAAACGCCGTCGAGCAAGCATACAGCGTACTGCCCAGCCACACGTAGCGGCGGCGACTGCCGCACAGCGTCACGGGCTCGGGCTCCGTCTTCAGCCGCACGCCGTCGTCCGCCCGCTCCACCGTCACCGTCACGGCAGGATCGGCGCGTCGCACGGTCACCGTGCGCACCGCGCCGTACAGATGGCATTCCGTCTCGCGGTCGCGGAGCATCGACAACAGCACATCCAGCGCCATCGGCGTCAGCTCCAGCTCCCGCACGGCGTGCCCGCCCGTTACGCCGCGCGGCACGGGCGGCAACTGCCCCATGATAAAGCGAAGCAACGCCCGATCCTCGGCGGCAAACCGCTCGGGATGATGATAAAAGGTCAGATCCTTGCCGTAGGTGACCGAGCGATGCTCCGTCACCGCGGCACAAAAGTCCCGCAGATCCCGCAGGACATACGTCTTGCCGCGCCCCACCGAGCAGGACAGCGACACCGCCTGTCCGTGGATATGCAGGCGCGGGAACAGCCGCACGGGACCTTCGTCGTCGGTCGTGTGCGCCGCGAGCCGCGCCGCCTGCGCATCCATATACCGTGCGATCATCGACGCGGCAACCGTATCGGTCTGCTTGGGAAGCGACGGGCGCACCACAGGCGCCTGCCGCATGCCGCCGACCATGTCGGCATAATATTTATGAACCAGCGCGGCGACAATGTGCTTGCACGCGCCGCCGCCCGCCTGATACACGGGGCAACTGCAGGTCATGTAGGCGGGACGCCCGTCATAGTCGAAACCGACCTCGCACGCCACCGCCGAGCGATGGTCATCGGTGTCCACCTGCGCTTGCAGAATTTCCTCATACACGCCGCCCGTAAACCGTTCGGTGCGACGCACAAAGCCGCCGTTATAGCACGCCACGCCTCGCAGGTACACCTGTCGGTTCTGGGCGACAGCGGCAATTTTTTGCAGATTGAAGATCGCCATATACAGCAGCTCCTTTAGTCGTATTGGGGGTGTAATAGTATACCACATTTTCCGTTATTCGTAAAGAGGGTGGCGAAGGTTTTTGCGCGGTTTCGCGCCCTTGTGACACATTTTTGCTTGATTTTTATAAAAATATCCCAAAGAAACGCACAAAAGCCTTGACAAGAAGTAGTAAAAAGTTATATAGTATAAAATAGGTAAAAGGGATTCTTTTCGGTTTTTTGAGTCCCGTTTGCCGCCATGAGAACGGTATAAACTTTCTCAAGTTTTCTTGACAGGGGAGCGTTAACTGTACGGCGGACGGCGTCCGTTTCGTAAAGCTCTCTGTATGTTGGACGTACTCCCGACGGATATTCCGGGGGCGGTTGCCCCTTTCCTTTGACCGTTTTGTTTTGACGGCCCGTCGGCAGGCGTTTTCGTGCATGTGCATTTACATAGCATAGTTAACACCCCCGAACATCATTTCAGGAGGTGCCAAACGATGAACCCTGTACCCTTTTGGGTGGTGATCCTCGTCGGCGTTGTCGCGCTGATCGTGGGCGCTGTGGTTGCGGGTCTGATCGCTTTCAAGCGCGGTATTGAACACCGCCGCCGTGAAGCGGAGGCCGTAATCGGTTCCGCCGAAGCGGAAGCCGAACGCATCCGCAAGGAAGCCAACGATGCCGCGTCCCGCCGTAAGAAGGAAGCGCTTCTCGAAGCGAAGGACGAGATCCATCGCCTGCGCAACGAAGCCGAGCGCGAGAACAAGGACCGCCGCAAAGAACTGCAGCGCCAGGAAAATCGCCTGCAGCAAAAAGAAGAATCGCTCGATCGCAAGATTGAAAATTGCGAAAAGAAAGAAGACCAGATCGCCAAGAAACAACGCGAAATCGAAGCGCGTCTGGCGGATGTGGAAGCTCTCAAAAAAGGGCAGTTTGAACTGCTCGAACGCATTTCCGGTTTCACGGTGGAACAAGCCAAGGAATACCTGCTTAACACCCTGACCGACGAGCTGACCCACGAAAAAGCCCGTTGCATCAACGAAATCGAAGCCCAGCTCAAGGAAGAAGCGGACGCCCGCGCCCGCGCCTTGATCTCGCAGGCCATTCAGCGCGTTGCCGCGGATCAGGTCGCGGAAGCCACCGTTTCCGTGGTGCCGCTCCCCAACGACGAAATGAAGGGCCGCATCATCGGCCGCGAAGGCCGCAACATCCGCACCATTGAAACCCTCACGGGTGTGGATCTCATTATCGACGATACCCCCGAAGCGATCACCCTGTCCTGCTTCGATCCCGTGCGCCGCGAAATCGCGCGCATCGCGGTGGAACGCCTCATTTCCGACGGTCGTATCCATCCCGCCCGCATCGAAGAAATGGTGGAAAAAGCCCGCCGCGAGGTGGAGCAGACCATCAAGCAGGAAGGCGAGCGCGCCGTGCTGGAAACGGGTCTTCGCGGCATTCACCCCGAAATCATGCGCCTGCTCGGTCGCTTGCATTACCGCACCAGCTACGGTCAGAACGTCCTCAACCACTCGATGGAGGTCGCGTTCCTGTCGGGCATCATGGCCAGCGAGCTGGGCATCGATCCCGTGGTGGCGCGCCGTGCCGGCTTGTTGCATGACATCGGCAAGGCGATTGACCACGAAGTGGAAGGCTCGCACGTGGAAATCGGCGTGGACGTGACGAGAAAGTACAAGGAAAGCGAAGCGGTCGTTCATGCGATCCAGGCGCACCACGGCGACGTGGAAGCGCAGACCGTCGTCGCGTGCCTGGTGCAGGCCGCCGACGCGATTTCCGCCGCTCGTCCCGGCGCGCGCCGCGAGAATCTCGAGAACTACATCAAGCGTCTTGAGAAGCTCGAAGAACTCGCCAACGAGTTCAACGGCGTGGAACGCTCCTTTGCGATCCAGGCGGGTCGCGAGGTGCGCATCATCGTCAAACCCGAAGTGATCTCCGACGATCAGATGACCCTGCTTGCCCGCGATATCGCCAAGAAGATCGAGGACAACATGGATTATCCCGGTCAGATCAAGATCAACCTCATCCGCGAGAATCGCGCCGTCGATTACGCGAAATAATCGGAACTCTCAACCGCCCTGTCGCATGACAGGGCGGTTTTTTGTTCAGCGGCAGACAGCCGGCGGGCGCTTGCAATCCGCCCGCGTTTGTGCTATGATAGACGCAGATCGACAGATTTCGTGAATAAACGGAGGAGCGTATCCATGGCTATCTGGGATGTTTTGTGCGATATATTCGAGCGGGTGTTTCCGCCGCTGAATTTTATGAGTAACGGCACCTTCATGACCAAGCTGTACATCGGCGTGTGTATTGTTGTTGCGCTGGGGCTGGTGCTCGGCATCGGCTTGTGCATCTATCGCTACCACAAGAAAAAGACGCTGTTGCGCTCGATGTGCTACGGCTTCATCCTGTGCGTATTTATCGCCGCTTTATTCTTATTTTTCCCTCTGCTCTGTACCTACAACGATACGCCGTATCCCGTCGTCGGCAATGCGTTTTTGCTGTCGGTGCAAAGCGCCTTGAAAATGTTCTTCGGCGACTTTGATTTCAAAACCATCTTCGCCGAACTGGAAAAAGCGAGTGAGAATGCGATCTTCTCTTCCGGTGTCATCGACTATGTCAAATGTCTGTTTTCGATCGTGGCGGTGAGCGCGCCGATCCTCGCGATCATCAGCTTGATCGATCTGATCCACAGCGTCTCGCAGCACTTCCGCGCCGAACACCTGTCTCCCTGCAAAGACATTTTCGTCTTCAACGAGCTGACCGCCGCATCGTGCACGCTCGCCAAAAGTATTTACGAAGACTACACGAAGAGGCACAAAAAGCCCCTGCTGATCTTCTGTGACGTGTTCGACGAGGAAAATGAAAAGAGCTTCAACCTGTTGACCGAAGTGCGCCGCCTGCGCGGCATCTGCTACAAGGATGACCTGCTCGTGGTGGATGAAAAACTGCGCCATTATTATAAACACCGCACCAAATCCCCCGTCTCCTACTTCCTCATCGGCGAGGATGAAACCGAAAATGTCTATCAGGCGTGCCGTCTGGCGGAATATTACGACAAGCAACCCGTCAAGAAACGCAAAGACAGACCGGTGATCCTGTATGTCAGCGCCTCCAAGGAATGCAACGTCTGCGTGCTGGATTCACTGACTATGGTCAAGGGCGACAATCTGCAGACCGAGGCCGCGTTCAAGAATTTCGCCGACAGCCTCTACATCTCCGATTTCGCCCAGCTCAACGATGCCTACGCCGCTATCCACAAGAACACCGATGCCCTGTATGACTGCGTGGAGAAATCCATGCCCATCATCATCAAGCGCATTGACCCCATCAAGCGTCTGGTATGGAAGACCCTGCTGGATAAACAAAACTTCCTGTACACCCCCGGCAAAAAGGTGCTGTCCGTGCTGATCACGGGCGTCAGCCAGTACGGACTGGAATTTCTCAAAACCCTGTGCTGGTTCTATCAGTTGCCTGTGGATAATTTCATCATCGATATTCACGTCGTGGATATCCGCGAAGACCTGCGCGATTACCTCATGGGCATCTGCCCCGAGCTGATCGCCTACGGCGAAGAAGGCGGCGACGGCGAAGCCCGCTTCCGCATCACCCTGCACGCGGGCGTGAATGTATTCGGCGGCGGTATGGAACAAATCGTCCGCGACACCGACGCCCTGCACGATCCGAGCGCCGCGTTCGTCTGTCTGGGCGCGGACGACCGCAACACCGAAGCCGCGATGAAACTGCGCAGTATGTTCAAACGCTACAACCCGCAAAACAACGCCAAGGTGTTTGCGGTGGTGTACGACAACGTACAGAACGAAAACCTGCGCCAGAAGCTCCGTTCTCCCGACAAGCATCCGGTGAACAACTATTGCTCCTACGATATCACCTTCATCGGCGCCTTCGATTCGCTGTATAATTTCAAGGAACTGCGCGGCTACAGCTGTCTGATCGACGACCCCGACGAAACGGTCAAGCCGAAACGGACATGTCTGTTCAAGCGGAAATCCGCCGTGGACGAAAAACGCCCGATACAATCCTGCGACGAACAGACCGCGTTCTTCTACCACTTTGTGTGGGCGTTGTCGGATACATATCAGGCGTTGGTGAACGGCAAAACGCCGGTCAAAGACTCCATCACCCCCGCCATGATCGCCGACAAATTCGCCGAATACTGCAACTTTGAATATTATCGGCTGTCGTCGCTTGCCACCTGCATGCATCAATATATGCTCGCTATGCATCTGCCGTCCTCGCCCTTTGACTCCACCTTTGTCATGCGCGCGCCGGCACTGGTGAAGGATAACTCCAAGGACGACACCCCCACCGTGCGCAAGTTCAAAAAGCTTGAGCATGCGCGCTGGAACTGCTACATGCGCGCCGAAGGGTTTGTCTATGCCGAGAATAAAAACATCCTCGCCAAAACGCACTACGATCTCATTCATTACGACGATCTGGATCCGCTCGAGCACCTCAAGGATTGATCGTCCCGCCAAAAATGCATATACCAAAAAACGCAGCTGCTGTTCGCATCTGCGTTTTTTAATGGCATATTACAGGCTTTTCATGCCGCGGGTGAAGCCGCCGGGGAAGGCGTCCCGCGCCGCAGGCGCATCCCCCGTGTACCACGCGGTCTCCTGCGCCGCACGGTCGGCACTCTCATCGGTCATATACAACGTGATAAACGACAAGCCGCGCAAAGCGGGCTTCTGATCCGCCAGATACAGCGGTACGCTGTTGAGAAGCTGGGCGCATCCGTTGTCGCACATCAGC
>JAZQHP010000128.1:0-34401 GCA_045540655.1 Acutalibacteraceae bacterium | reverse complement strand
GTCTTGTTAGTGATATTTCTCATGGAGTTTGCAACCATTGTGGCGGACCTCTTTGATTTTACTAGCATATAAACTGTTTTGTATTTTATAATTTATCTTTTAAACAAGGCAAAATCCTTGCGATTTGCCTTGTTTTTTTTGCGATTTTGTGGTATCCTATGATTACCGTATTATGCAACAACAGGAGGGACTTCTGTATGAAACAACCTTGGTGGAAAAGTGCAGTAGCGTATCAGATCTATCCTCGCAGTTTTAAGGACAGCAACGGCGATGGTATCGGTGATATCCGCGGCATCATTGAAAAGCTCGATCACTTGCAGGATCTGGGCATTGATGTGGTGTGGATCAGCCCGCTGTATAAGTCTCCGATGGACGACTGCGGCTACGACATTTCCGACTACTACGCGATTGACCCCTTGTTCGGCACGAACGAGGATATGTACGAACTGATCGATGAAGCGAAAAAACGCGGCATCAAGATCATCATGGACCTCGTGATCAACCATTGCTCGGACGAGCATGAGTGGTTCCAAAAGGCGCTCGCCGATCCCACCTGTGAGGAAGCGGATTATTTCTTCTTCCGCGAGAGCAAGGACGGCCCTCCCAACAACTGGCGTTCGATGTTCGGCGGCTCGGCGTGGGAAAATGTCGGCGGCGACCGCTATTATATGCACCTGTTCGGCAAGAAGCAACCCGATCTGAACTGGGAAAACCCGAAGCTTCGTGAGAAGCTGTATGAGATGATCCGCTGGTGGCTGGATCGCGGCATCGCGGGCTTCCGCGTCGACGCGATCGTCCACATCAAGAAGGATCCCACGCTCGTGTCCCATCCCGCCGACGGCCCTGACGGTCTGTGCGGTCTGCAGGGCTGGGGTCGTAACACGCCCGGCATCGACGAGTTCCTTGCCGAAATGCGCGATAAGGCGTTCACGGGCTATGACCCCGAGTGCATGACGGTTGCCGAAGCGCCCGGCGTGCCGGAGGACAAGGTGCACAACTACGTCGGCGACAACGGCTATTTCAGCATGCTGTTCGACTTCACCTATTCCGAGATCAACTTCTGGGGACGCGGTTGGGAATGCGCCCGCGCGAAGGAGGATATCCCGACCACCGAACTGCGCGACAGCATCTTCTATCACATGGATCTGTCCCAGAAGATCGGCTGGACGGCGGTCTATCTTGAAAATCATGACTATTCCCGCTCGGTCAACAAGTATCTCCCCACGGGCGATCAGCGCGACTATCACGGCGTGACGATGCTCGCGACGATGTATATGAACCTGCGCGGTACGCCGTTCATCTATCAGGGACAGGAGATCGGCACGACCAACATCAAGTTCAACTCCATCGATGAGGTCAACGATATCTCCACCCGCAACAACTGGAAGAGCTGGACCGAAGCCGGTCTGCCGCTGGAGCAGAAGATGCAGGGGTTGGAATACAGCCGCGATCAGAATCGCATTCCCGTGCAGTGGACAGCGGGCGAAAACGCGGGCTTCACGACGGGCAAATCGTGGCTTCCCATCAATCCCAACCACACGGAGATCAACGTCGAGTCGCAAAAGGACGACCCGAACTCCGTGCTGTCCTACTACAAGAAGCTCGTGAAGGTCCGCAAGGAATCGGTGGTTTCCGAAGCGCTCAGCCTCGGTGATTTTGAGCCGGCGCTTCTGGAAGACGGCGATGTGATTGCGTATAAGCGTATCGGCGAAACCTCGCAGGCGTTTGTGATCAACAACTACCTGAAGGCGGATCACGAAGTGACCTTGCCGTGTGCGGTCAAGAGCGTGGTCGTGTCCAACTACGACGATGTTCAGATCGACGGCGACAAACTGATCCTGAAGCCCTATCAGGCGATTGTGTTTGAAATCTGAGTCCGTTTCCAATCCCACACACCCTGCGTGTGTGGGATTTGCTTATGAAAGCGGGGATATTCATGCAACTGTTTTTTGGTTATATGCTTACCGCACTCGGGCAGGTGTGCATGCTTGCGGTGCTCATTGCCGTCGGCTTTGCGGCGGATAAAGTCGGGATTTATACCGAAAAGACCGCCAGAGCCACCAACGATCTGCTGTTTTATATCATCACACCTGCGGTGATCGTCGATTCCTTTCTGAGCGTGGAATTCAACGCCCGCAACGGGCTGGCGTTCCTCGCCGCGGCGGGCATCGCCGTCGGATTCCATCTGCTGGCGATACCTGTGTCGTCGATGCTCCACCGCAAGGCGGGCGCGGATCGCGCGGTTTTCCGCTACGGCACGATGTTCGGCAATGTCGGCTACATGGGCTTGCCGCTCGCGCAGGCGGTGGCGGGAGACATCGGCGTGTTTTACGGCTCTGCCGCGGTGGCGGTGTTCAATGTGTTTGCGTTCACCTACGGTACGCGGCTGATGGACCGCTCGGGTGGTCGGCGTCCATGGAAGCGGATGCTGGTGAATCCCGGCACCATCGGCATTGCGATCGGTTTGCCGTTGTTTTTGCTGAAGGTGACGTTGCCGACGGTGATTGCCACCCCGATTGCGTATCTCGGCAGTCTGAATACACCGATGGCGATGCTGATGTTCGGTACATATCTGGCGAATACCGATCTGCCCGATATGTTCCGCCGCAAGGAGAACTACGTCACGGCGCTCGTGAAATTGCTGATCCTGCCGCTCTTTTCGGTGACGATGCTGTGGCTGCTCGGCGTGCGCGGCGAACTGCTTTTGACGGCGTCGGTGTTTACCGCCGCGCCGTGCGCCAACAACACGGTGATGTTTGCGGCGAAGTACGGGCATGATACGGGCGTGGCGTCGAAGCTGTGCGGGTTCACAACGGTGCTGGCGATCGTGACGATGCCCGTGTCCATTGCGCTCGCCAGAGTGCTCGGCGGCCTGTGAGGACAGAGCGGAGTTTACAGGCGCTGTTTCCTATTACCTATATTATTAAAAAGCAAGGCGTTTCGCCTTGCTTTTTTCATATCCCCGCACACGCAGGAATATAGTGTATCACCCTATTATTATCTTGCGAAGGAGTGGAGGACATGAAGCGGGTGCTTTGTGTGGGACTGGTACTGATGATGCTGTTGACGGTAACGGCGGCGGGGGAGGCGGTGCCGTATTATATCTACGATGTGGAAACGACCGAGCCGGTGGCGGAATATATTCCGACGGCGGCGGATGCGGCAGGGTTGACCGTGCAGGCGAAGTCGGCGGTGCTGATGGATATGACGAGCGGGCAGGTACTCTATGAGCAGAATGCGCATGAGGCGTTGCCCATTGCGTCGGTGACCAAAGTGATGACGCTCTTACTGGTGATGGAAGCGATTGACAACGGACAGATCGGCTATGATGACGCGGTGACGGTATCGGCGCATGCCGCGTCGATGGGCGGCTCGCAGATCTGGCTCGAGGAGCATGAGCGCATGAGCGTGCGCGATCTGCTCAAGGCGGCGGTGATCGTGTCGGCAAACGATGCCTGCGCCGCGCTCGCCGAGTATATATGCGGTACGACCGAGGCGTTTGTGATGCGGATGAACGAGCGCGCCGCGGAGCTTGGCGCGAAGCATACGCAGTTTGTGGATTGCAGCGGGCTGGACGATGCGGGTATGTCGTCGGCACACGATATCGCCCTGTTTTCGCGCGAATTGATGACGGCGCATCCTGCAATCCGGGAATACACAACCGTGTGGATGGATTCGCTTCGCGGCGGGCAATCGGAACTGGTCAACACCAATCGTCTGGTACGGTTTTATAACGGTGCAACGGGGCTTAAAACCGGCACGACCGCCGCGGCGGGCTGTTGTTTGTCCGCCACCGCCGAGCGGGAGGGTATGGCGCTGTGTGCGGTGGTGCTGGGCGCGGATTCCAGCGATGCGCGCTTTCAAGGAGCGCGGGCAATGCTGGATTACGGCTTTGCCAATTATACGCTGTACACGCCGCCTGCCGATGCGCTCGTCTGCCCGCCCGTAACGGTGAAGCACGGCACGGCGATGACGGTGGAGGCGGTACCGCCGACCTGCGACGGTGTGGCAGTCAAGCGCGGTACGGCGGCGGATGCGACGGTGGAGCTGATCGTGAGTGATACGGTGGAAGCGCCGGTGGAACAAGGGCAGGTGCTCGGCGAGGCGGTGGTACGGGTCGGACAGACGGAGCTGATGCGCCTGCCGATGACGGCGGCGAATGCCGTGGAGGCGATGACCTTTGCCCGCGCTTTTCGACGATTCTCGGCGGCGATGTCAACAGGAACGGTGGTCTGATCGCGTACTTTTTGGCAAAATGAATAAATATTCGAAAAAAATTCACCAATTAGTGTTGCAAAATGAAAGATAATATTGTAAAATAAGAACTGTAACAATAGAAAAATCGTTCTATTGAAAAGCGAGGTTTTTCGGAGGGATCTTCATGGCAGTCACATTGGACGCAAGATACGTAAACGGCTTTATCCGCGAGCATGAGCTCGGCGCGATGCAGACGGCGGTCACCGCCGCGCATGAAGCGTTGCATAACGGCACGGGTCTGGGCAATGATTTTATCGGTTGGGTGGATCTGCCCACGGCGTATGATAAAGAGGAGTTCGCCCGCATCAAAGCGGCGGCGGCCCGCATCAAAGAGAATACCGATATTTTTATCGCGATCGGCATCGGCGGCTCGTATCTCGGTGCCCGCGCGGCGATCGAGTTTTTGAAATCCCCGCTGTATAACAATAAGAAAAAGGATACGCCCGATGTCTATTTCGCGGGTAACAGCATCAGTTCGGCGGCTCTCAACGATCTGCTGTCGCTGTGCGAAGGCAAGCGCGTGTCCATCAACGTGATTTCCAAATCCGGCACCACCACCGAACCTGCGATTGCGTTCCGCGTCCTGCGGGCGTATCTGGAAAAGACGGTGGGCGCTGAGGAAGCGAAAAAACGCATCTACGTCACCACCGACCGTGCCCGCGGCACGCTGAAAGCGCTCGCGGACCGCGAGGGCTACGAGACCTTCGTGGTGCCCGATGATGTGGGCGGTCGTTTCTCGGTGCTGACGGCGGTCGGTCTTCTCCCCATCGCGGTGGCGGGCTGTGACATCGACGCGCTGATGGAAGGCGCGCGTACGGCGCAAAACGCGCTGATGGATGCGGATCTCGCAAACAACGATTGCTACCGCTACGCGGCACTTCGTTCCATCCTGCATCGCAAGGGTCGCGCGGTGGAACTGATGGTCAGCTATGAGCCCTGCTGGCAGTTAATGAGCGAATGGTGGAAGCAACTGTACGGCGAAAGCGAAGGCAAGGACGGCAAGGGCTTGTTCCCGGCGTCTGCGATCTTCTCGACCGACCTTCACTCGCTCGGACAATTCGTGCAGGACGGCTCGAACATTCTGTTTGAGACCGCCGTCATGATCGATAAGGCCCCCTCGGAGCTGGTTATTGAAGAGGATCCCGAAAATGTGGACGGTCTGAACTTCCTGACGGGTCGCCCGATGAGCTTTGTCAACGAAAAGGCATTTGAAGGCACGGTGCTTGCGCACGCGGACGGCGGCACGCCGACGCTGGTGCTGCATATGCCCGCTGCGGACGAAGCGTCGCTCGGCTACATGATCTACTTCCTGGAAAAAGCGTGTGCGATCTCGGGCTATATGCTCGGTGTCAACCCGTTCGATCAGCCGGGTGTGGAAAGCTACAAGAAGAATATGTTTGCGCTTCTCGGCAAGCCCGGTTACGAAGCGGAAAAAGAAGCGCTGGAAGCGCGTCTGGGACGGTAAAATTCCGCCACCGGTTGGCGGTGTGATATATATAAAGGAGGACAATACTATGATCACTTTGATTCTCGGCAAAAAGGGGACCGGCAAAACCAAGCGCTTGCTCGATATGTGCGCGGCGGCGACCGAAGCGTCCAACGGATGCGTCGTGTTCATCGAGAAGGACAGCACCTTGACGTTTGATTTGAGCCACAAGACCCGTTTGGCTGTGGCGGAAGAGTACGGCATCGCCGGCTTTGACGCGTTGTACGGATACATCGCCGGTATGTGCGCCGGTAACTACGATATTACCGATATCTACGTGGATCAAACCCTGAAAATCGGCGGTAAGGATATGGAAGCACTCGCCGATTTCGTGGAGAAACTCAGCACGATGGCGGATAAGGCATCGGCGAATGTGGTGATGTCGGTGTCGGCGGATCCTTCGGAAGTGCCTGAGCGCCTGAAGGGTATCGCGCAGGAAATCTGACGAGGAAAACACAGGGCTGTCCCGCGACCGAAACAAAAGCGGGACAGCTTTGTTTTTGCATTCCCTGAGCGGTTTTTGAAAAATGTTGACCAAGTCAATGCAATTTTGCGGTTTTCCGCAAAAAAATGTATTGACAAATTTCCGATGCGCGGATATAATATTCTGCGTGACACTTGAGGTGGACTATGATTTTACAGTTAAAGCCGCTGTTTGCGGGCGAGATCGATCGCTTGCCGATCGATGCACAATTGGATCTGTCATCCTTCTGGTTTCAGGGGACAACCCCTCTGAAGCAACCGGTGGCGGTGAAGGGGCAAATTGTGGAGCGCGCCGGCATGCTGTGGTTCAACGCGACCGTATCCTTTATGTTTGAAGGGGCGTGCGATCGTTGCCTGGAATCGGTGGTTCGAGAGTTCACCACCGAAATGGAACACATTTTGGTGTCGTCGCTTAGCGGTGATGAAACCGAGGAACTGATTCTGGTCGAGAATGAAGAACTGGAACTGGAGCCTCTGGTTGAATCGGATATTTATCTGGATCTGCCGCAGAAGATCCTCTGCAAAAGCGATTGCCGCGGTTTATGTCAGCATTGCGGCAAAAATCTCAACGACGGACTCTGTGGCTGTCAAGAGAAGAAGATCGACCCGCGTATGGCGGTACTCGCTTCCCTGCTGACGGAAGACACAGAGTGAATCTTTGATTATTATTTTTAAGGAGGTGCTGACATGGCGGTTCCGAAGAGAAAACATTCCGCGGCTCGTCGTGACAAGCGTCGCAGCAATGTTTGGAAAATGAGCGCCCCGGCGCTGATGAAGTGCCCGCAGTGCGGCGAATACAAGCGCCCGCACCGTCTGTGTGGCAGTTGCGGCTATTACAACGGCAGACAAGTTGTAAAGGTGGAGGACTGATTTTGGTCCTTTTGTGCCGCGGTGTCGGCATCAAACAGAGCTGTAACAAAATGGTCATTGGCAGAATCACTGCCCCTTCAGCGATCGTCACGGCGCAGGTTTGAACCTGCCCGATGACGGAGCGGCGGGCGGACGATTCTGCTTTGCCATTTTTTAGGGCTCTGTTTTGTTATGTCCTGCAAACGACACCCAACCCGCGTCTTCGACACGGAATTTCAGGAAAAGGAGGCATGCGCGATGGCGGTACGGATTCATGCCGTGAGGGCGGGAAGCCCTGCGGCGCGACGCGGTATTGAGGCGGGCGATTTTCTGCTGAAAATCAACGGTCACGACATCCGCGACGGGCTGGATTATCGGTTCTTCACGACCGACGACCGCTTGCAGATGGCGTTTCGGAGCGGCGACGGTAAGCGCCTTCGCGTGATCGCCGTCGAAGGGGAGGATCCCGGACTGGAGTTCGAAACCTATCTCATTGACAAGCAACATCGCTGTCGCAATCAATGCGTCTTTTGCTTCATTGATCAAATGCCCGCAGGGCTTCGCGACAGCCTGTATTTCAAGGACGACGACAGCCGTCTGTCCTTTTTGTTCGGCAATTATATCACGCTGACCAACCTCTCCGAGGAGGAAGGACAGCGCATTATGGATATGCATTTCAGCCCGGTGAATGTGTCGGTGCACACCACCAATCCCGAACTGCGTTGCCGCATGATGGGCAACCGCTTTGCGGGCGAGGCACTTCAGTGGCTGACCCGCTTTGCGCAGGCAGGCTTACAGCTTAACTGTCAGTTGGTGCTTTGCCCGGGATGGAACGACGGCGAGGAACTGGAGCGGTCGCTTGCCGACCTGGAAGCGCTCATGCCGTCGCTGTCCAGCGTGGCGGCGGTGCCCGTCGGTATCACGCGTTTTCGCGAGGGACTGACCCCGCTTCGCGGCTTTACCACCGAAGAAGCCGCCGACGTGATCGATCGGATGACCGCGTTCGGCGAGCGGATGCTGCGGGAATACGGTCGGCGGGTGGTGTATCCGTCGGATGAGTTTTATCTGATCGCGCGGCGTCCGTTACCCGATGCCGCCTTTTACGAGGACTACGCCCAGCTGGAAAATGGTGTCGGCACGGTGACGCTCCTGCGCGAGGAGTTTTTGGAGGCGCTCGCCGCCCGCACCGCCGGGCCGACGGCACGCCCCACCGTGATCGCCACGGGTACGGCGGCGTATCCGTATATCTGCGAGCTGGTGGAGGCGGCGAAGCAACGGTTTCCTGCCCTTGCGTGTCGCGTGTGCGCCGTTCGCAACGACTTTTTCGGGGAGACGATCACCGTGGCGGGACTGGTGACGGGACAGGATCTGATGGCACAGTTGCGCGGTATGCGCGAGGAGCGCCTGCTCATTCCGGAAAGCATGCTCCGGTTTGAGGGAGATCTGTTCCTGGATGACGTGTCCACCGCGCAGGTGGAGCAGACACTCGGTGTGCGCCTGACGGCGACCCCCATCAGCGGTCATGCGTTGCTGGAAGCGATCATGGATGAATAAGCGTATAAACAGGCACACGGTGTCTGTAGGATAATAGAGGAGGGGATTGCATGGCAAGACCTGTGGTGGCGGTTGTCGGCCGCCCGAATGTGGGCAAATCCACATTGTTTAATAAATTGATCGGTCAGCGGCTGTCCATCGTCAAGGACACGCCCGGCGTGACGCGTGACCGTATTTTCGCACCGTGCGAATGGAACGGTCGCACCTTTATGCTCGCCGATACGGGCGGCATCGAGCCGCACAGCGGCGACGTGATCCTGTCGCAGATGCGCGAGCAGGCACAGCTGGCAATCGAACAGGCGCATGTGATCGTGCTGGTGACGGACGTGACGGCGGGACTGACCGCCAACGACGCCGAGGTGGCGACAATGCTTCAGCGTTCGGGCAAACCCGTGGTGTTGTGCGTCAACAAGTGCGACACGATCGGCGAGCCGCCTGCGGATTATTATGAATTCTACAATCTCGGTCTCGGCGACCCCGTGGCGGTATCGTCGGTGCACGGCCACGGCACGGGCGATCTGCTGGATGCGGTGACGGCGCTGTTGCCCCCGCAGGCGGAGGAGGAAGAGGATCCCGACGTGATCAAGGTGGCGGTGATCGGTCGCCCGAACGCGGGTAAATCGTCGCTCGTTAACAAAGTCTCCGGCACCAACCGCTCCATCGTATCCGATATCGCGGGTACGACGCGTGATGCCATTGATACCCGCGTGGACAACGCGCACGGCCATTTCCTGTTTATTGATACGGCGGGACTTCGCCGCAAGAGCAAGGTCAACGACGATGTAGAAAAATTCAGCGTGCTTCGTGCCAAGATGGCGGTGGAGCGTGCGGACGTGTGCGTCATCATGATCGACGCAACCGAAGGCTTCACCGAACAGGACAGCAAGGTTGCGGGCATTGCGCATGAGCAGGGCAAAGCGTGCATCATTGCGGTCAACAAATGGGACGCGGTGGAAAAGGACGACAAGACGATGGACAAAATGCGCAAGAAGCTGATGGAGGATTTCAGCTTCATGTCCTATGCGCCGTTTGTGTTCATCAGCGCCAAAACGGGACAACGACTCGATCGTTTGTACGAGCTGATCGTGTATGTCCACGAACAGAATATGACCCGCATCGCCACCGGTATGCTCAACAACGTGCTGGCGGAGGCGACGGCGCGCGTACAGCCGCCCACGGATAAAGGACGCCGTCTGCGTATTTATTACATGACGCAGGCATCGGTGGCACCGCCCACGTTTGTGTTCTTTGTCAACCGTGCGGAGCTGTTCCACTTCTCCTATCAGCGGTATCTGGAGAATCAGATCCGCGAAACCTTCGGACTGGAAGGCACGCCGATCCGCTTTATTGTGCGGGAACGGGGCGAAGAAGGCAACTGATCGACAGAAAGGAACGTGACCTTATATGGATATCATTTTCGCAGTGCTCGCGCAGACGTGGGCGCCGTTGCTCATCACGATGGCGGCGGCGTATCTGCTGGGTAGCTTCAACTTTGCGGTGATCGTGTCGAAGACGGTCATCAAGGAAGACATCCGCACCAAAGGCAGCGGCAATGCAGGCGCGACCAATATGCTCCGTTCGCACGGCGTGGGTCCGGCGTTGCTGACGACCGTCGGCGATCTGGCGAAGAGCATCGCGTCGGTACTGTTGTCGGAATACCTGTTTTTTCCGTTGTTCGGCTGTGCGGAATACGGTCGCTACGGCGCGTATCTGGCGGGCTTGTTCTGTATCCTCGGACACATGTATCCGCTGTATTTCAACTTCCGCGGCGGCAAGGGTGTCATGACGACGCTCGGTATGATGCTGATTCTGGACTGGAAGGTGGCGCTCGTTTGTCTGGCGGCGTTCATCGTCATTGTACTCATCAGCCGCATGGTGTCGCTGGGCTCTATTCTGGCGGTGGCGCTGATGGCGTTTCTGACCTTCTTCAAGCTGAAATATCTGGATCAGGTGGATCGACCGGAACTGGTGTTCTGCACCGCGATGGCAGTCTTTATCGCGGCATTGCTGATTATGAAGCATTCCGAAAATATCAAACGCATTTTGAACGGTACCGAAAACAAATTCGGTTCCAAGAAAAAAACGCAGACGGACGCGGATCATCACGCGTAAAGGAGGTCATTCGCATGGCGGTTATTTCGGTACTCGGTGCAGGCTGGGGCACGGCTCTGGCGGTGATGTGCAACCGCGAGGGACATACGGTGCGCCTCTGGTCGCCGTTTCAGGAGGAAATGGATACGATCCGTCGACACGGCGAGCATCGCAAATTGCTTCCCGGTGTGCCTGTGCCGCCGTCGATTGAACTGACGACCGATCTTGCCTGCACGGCGGATGCGGATGTGGTGATCATGGCGACTCCGTCGTTTGCCGTGGGCGATACGGCGCGCAAGCTGGCGGACTACGTGTCCGATAAAACGCTCATTGTCAACGTCAGCAAGGGCCTGGAGGATACGACCTATCGGTTGTTTTCGCAGGTAATCGGGGAAGCGTTGCCCGCGTCGCGCGTTGTGACGCTGACGGGTCCGTCGCATGCGGAGGAGGTCGCGCGCGCTGTGCCGACGTCGGTGGTGTGTGCGAGCCGTGACATCGCAGCGGCGGAGACGGCGCAGGAAATCCTGATGAACAACCGCTTTCGCATCTACGTCACCGACGACGTGGTCGGTGCGGAGCTGGGCGGCGCACTGAAAAACGTGGTGGCGCTTGCCGCCGGTATCTGCGACGGACTCGGCATGGGCGACAACGCCAAAGCCGCGCTGATGACGCGCGGTCTGGCGGAAATGGCGCGGCTGGGTGCGGCGATGGGAGCCAGAGCGGAAACCTTTGCGGGCTTGTCGGGCATGGGGGATCTGATTGTGACCTGCGGCAGTATGCATTCGCGTAATCGTCGCGCCGGCATCGCCATCGGTCGCGGCACGGCGCCCGATCAGGCGGTCGCGCAGGTCGGTACGGTGGAAGGCTATTTTGCGGCGAAGGCCGCCTTTGAGCTGGCACAAACGCGCGGGGTAGACATGCCCATTACCACCCAGTGCTACCGTATTTGCTATGAGAACAAACCGCCCTTTGAGGCGCTCAACGAGTTGATGCAACGACCCATGCGCCATGAAACCGAGGCGGCATGGCTTCGCTGACGGAACGGAGGAACAGATTTATGCCCAAGGTAATGTATTTGGAGGCGGGAGAGATCGTCGGTACGCACGGCGTGCGCGGCGAAGTGCGCGTGCAACCGTGGTGCGACAGCCCCGATCAGCTTGCGGCAATGAAGACGCTGTACTGGGATGAGCAAGGCACACGCCCTGTCAAGGTGAAGGCACGCACGCATAAGAATATCGCGCTGATGACGCTGGAAGGTGTCACGACCGTCGAGGAGGCGCAGGCGCTTCGCGGACGGATGCTCTATGCCCACCGCAAGGATTTTCATCTGCCCAAGGATCGCTATTTCGTGCGCGACCTGCTGGGACTGTCCGTGGTGGATGCCGATGACGGCACCGTTTACGGAGAGATTTCCGACGTCAGTCAGACAGGTGCCAATCCCGTTTACCATTGTCGGACTGCGAGCGGCGAGGTGCTGATTCCCGCGGTGCCGCTGATCATCCAAGAGGTGGACGTGGACGGCGGCGTGATCCGCATCACACCCATCGGAGGGCTGTTTGACGATGAGAATTGATTTTTTGACGCTGTTTCCCGATATGTGTGAGGCGGTGCTGTCGGAAAGCATCATCGGACGCGCGCGGAAAAAGGGGATCCTGGAATTCCATTGTCATCAGATCCGCGATTATACACTTAACAAGCAAAAACAGGTGGACGACTATCCCTACGGCGGCGGGCAAGGCATGATTATGTATGCCCAGCCGATTGCCGATTGCTTCCGCGCGGTGTGCGAGCAGACGGGACAGCGTCCGCACGTGATCTATATGTCCCCGCAGGGACAAACGCTGACACAGGAACGCGCCAAGGAGCTCGCCAAAGTCGAGCATTTGTGCATTTTGTGTGGGCACTACGAGGGCGTGGATGAACGCGTGCTCAATGCCATCGTCGACGAGCAGATTTCCATCGGCGACTATGTGCTGACGGGCGGCGAGCTGCCTGCGCTGGTGCTGGCGGACTGCATTTCCCGCATGATTCCCGGCGTGCTGTCGGAGGATGTGTGTTTTGAGGACGAGAGCCACTATAACGGCTTACTGGAATATCCGCAGTATACCCGCCCTGCGGTATGGGAGGGACGGGAGATCCCGCCTGTATTGCTGACGGGACATCATAAAAACATCGAAGCGTGGCGTCACGAGCAGTCGCTCCTGCGCACCAGACGTCACCGTCCCGATCTGCTGGAGCGGGCGGAGCTGACCGAAAAGGACCGCGCGTTTTTAGCAAAAATTACCGAAGAAGAAGAGCCGCCGAAGGAATAATCGGCGGTTTTCTTGTTCAAAATACCGATAATGACCGATTAGTTTTATAAAGAAGCCCCAAAAATCATAGAAAATTGACGGCAAAATCGCCAAATACCGCATTTTGGAATTCTCGAAAATAAGGCACTTGTACAAAAATGCCGAAAAACCGTCGAAACAGGCGCAAAAGCATTTGACGAGGCATATTTTTGTGGTATAATAAGACCATTCCGATATTGGCAACACCGTTATGGAGTGCGAAAGGGAGAATTGTATTATGTTTGTGAAAGATGTTATGGTTCAGAACCAAGTTGGTCTGCATGCGCGTCCTGCCACTTTCTTCATCCAGAAGGCGAACGAGTTCAAGTCGTCCATCTGGGTGGAAAAGGAAGAGCGTCGCGTGAACGCGAAGAGCTTGCTCGGCGTCCTGTCTCTGGGCATCGTCGGCGGCACCGACATCCGCATCATTGCGGACGGCGCGGACGAAGAAGAAGCTGTGGAGGCGTTGGTGGCGCTGGTGCAATCCGGCTTCGCTGACTGAATGTAACGTGGCAAAAAAACCGTCATGCAAGTTGCATGACGGTTTTTTTATATCCTGCAGACGCACAGGTTAATCGCTTCTTAAGAGGCTGTTTACAAATTGTCTCTTTCCATGACCGGAAAGTGTGGTATACTGTCTGTAAGAAGACGGAAGCGGAAAGGGAGCGACAGCGATGAAACGGACGAAAAAGCCAAGGACAAAGCACAGATGGCGGGCGTTGTTTGCGGTCCTGTTTTGCGTGGTGCTGTTGTTTGGCGGCGCGGTGCTCGGTATCAATGCCTATGTCAAGCATGTCGGCGGCGCATCGCTGATCCGCGCGGACGAGGCGCAAACTCTGACGGACGTCGATTGCATTATCGTGCTCGGATGCCACGTGCGCGATGACGGCACGCCGAGCGATATGCTGCGCGATCGGCTGGATCAGGGGATCGCCTTGTATCACGCGGGCGTCGCGCCGAAGCTCCTTATGAGCGGGGATCACGGACAGCATACCTACAACGAAGTCGGCACGATGCGGGAATATGCGTTGGCGCACGGTGTGCCGAGCGAAGATATTTTTATGGATCATGCGGGTTTCTCCACATATGAAACCGTCGTGCGTGCCAAAGAGGTGTTTTGCGTCGGGCGGGCCGTGATCGTCAGCCAGGAATATCACCTGTATCGCACGTTGTATCTTGCCGATGCGATCGGATTGGACGCATACGGCGTTGCCGCCGACGCGCACGTCTATGTCGGGCAAACCTATCGGGATATCCGCGAGATCGCGGCGAGAGCGAAGGATTTCCTGATGGCGATCGTCAGACCCGCGCCGACGTTCCTGGGAGACACGATTCCCGTCAGCGGTGACGGCAACGTCACGAACGATGCCGCGGTGTGAGCGGAACCCCCATTTTGAGAAGAAAGATGAGCGGAGTCGATGAAGAAGGAGACCATCAAAGCGGGCTTGATCAAAGCCGTCAAATTTGTTACCAACCCGCGCCTGCTGTTGTGCGTGGCGGTGGGGTGGATCATTACCAACGGCTGGTCCTATGTGGTGTTTGCGCTGGGAACGGCGTTTCAGATCGAATGGATGATCGCAGTCGGCGGGGCATATCTGACCTTTTTGTGGTTGCCGGTGTCGCCTGAAAAGCTCGTGACGCTCGCGATTGCGATGGTGTTGCTTCGCTGGTGGTTCCCGAACGATCAGAAAACGCTGGCGGTGCTCAAAACAGCGTATGCCAATGCCAAAGAGGCGGTGCATCGCCGCCGTGAGCGGCGGACACAGAAAAAGAAGGAGCGCGCCCGACAAAAAACCGAAGAAAGCTGAAAGAGAGGCTGTTTTTAAAACAGCCTCTCTTTTTATCACCCGTCGGCGGGCAGAGACATACAATGGAACGAAGTTATCGGGCGCGAGGCCCGACAGGAGGAATGTTTCATGCTAAAACCCGAAACCTTTGCCGTCGTCGGAGGGGATCTGCGGTATGTATATCTGGCGGGTCAGCTTGCGCAGGACGGTTACAGAGTCATTGCCGTCGGCTTTGACAATACAGAGCTTCCCGCCTGTGTGGCGGGATGTACGGATGTATCGCAGGCGATTTATCTGGCGGATGCGGTGATTCTGCCGATGCCCGTCACCACCGACGGCACCACGGTGCGCGCACCCTATTCGCGGCTCAATTTGCCGCTCGAGCAGGTGGTTGCGGCGGTCACGCCGTTCAAGCCCGTGTTCGCGGGCGGCATTTCCGAGGAGCTCGCCGCCGTGTTTGAACGCCACGGCTGTACGGCGGTGGATTACCTGCAACGCGAGGAGCTGGCGGTGCGCAATGCCGTGCCCACCGCCGAAGGGGCGATTCAGTTGGCGATGGAGGAATTGCCTGTCACTCTGCACGGTGCCTCGTGCCTGGTAACAGGGTACGGACGCATCGGCACGGTGCTCGCGGATCGGCTGTGCGGACTCGGCGCACAGGTGACGGTGGCGGCGCGCAAAAGCGAGGACCGCGAGCGGGCGTGTGCCATGGGTTGTCGGGCGGTGCATCCGTCGGAAATGGTGATGCTGCCGCCGATGGATGTGATCTTCAATACTGTGCCGTCGCTGTTGTTTGACCGGCGGGTGCTGTTGTCGCTCGACCCTGCTACCCTGCTCATCGATCTTGCATCCCGCCCGGGCGGTGTCGATTTCAACACGGCGGCGGAATGTCACTTGAAAACCATCTGGGCGTTGTCCCTGCCCGGGCGGGTAGCGCCCAAAACGGCGGGGGATATCATTGGTTCCACCATACTCAATATGGTAAAGGAGGTCACGATATGACAGAGTCGTGGAAGCTCGGCGTGTGCCTGACGGGATCGTTTTGCACTTTTGAGCGGGTGTATGAACAGATCCGCCGCCTGGTAGCAAACGGGGCGGATGTCACGCCGATTTTGTCCTTCAACGCGGGCACGGTCGACACGCGCTTCGGCAGTGCCGCCGTGTGGCGCGAGCGGTTGGAGGCGTTGACGGGACATGAGGCGCTTGTGACCCTGCCGCAGGTGGAGCCGATCGGTCCTAAAGGTTGGTTCGATGTACTGGTGGTTGCCCCCTGCACGGGGACAACACTCGGTAAACTGGCGAACGGGATCAGCGACACGCCTGTGACCCTTGCTGTCAAAAGTCATCTGCGGCGTTCGCGTCCCGTGGTGATTGCGGTGTCCACCAACGATGCGCTGGGCGGGTCGCTTCGCAGTCTGGCGACTCTCAAAAACACCAAGCATCTCTATTTTGTGCCTATGGCGCAGGATGATGTGGTGAATAAGCCCAATTCGCTGGTGGCGGATTTTTCACGGCTGGAGGATAGGATCGCCTGTGCGCCCACGGGTCTTCAGATTCAGCCGTTGTTCGGCGCGAGCTGACCAGCACCTGCCACAACTCCCGCACCCCGACGATCAGCAACAAGACGCCGAAACCCCGTCGCAACCAAGGTGGTGAATCGGCGGGAGCCAGCAGAGCGGTGACCAGGGCGCTGATCGCCCCGACGAGGGCGGCGGGCAGGACAATGTCTTTGGCGATGCGTCCCTGTCGGATGTGAAACCACAGCGACGCGGGTGCACAGCCGAGAAAATAGAGAAGGTTGATGCCGGCGGCAGCAGAAGCCTGCGTGTCGGCGACGGCGGTGAGATAGAGCACGAGCAACGTGCCGCCGCCGATGCCCATGCCGCTGATCGTGCCGGTAAGAATGCCGATCAGAACGGGTAGCGCGATCTTCACCACAGCATCACCGCCTTGATGCCGCCGTACAGGAGAAACGCCGCGAGCGCCAGCCGCAACCAGCGGACGTTCGCCCGCCCCATGCACAGCCCGCCGATCACCCCTCCGAGTACGCCGCCGACGGCATACGGCCATGCCGCGGCGAGATCTACCTGTCCGCGGAACAGGTAGATGGCGAAGGATACGGCGGACAGCGCCAGCATCACGGCGAGCGAGGAGGCGAAGGCGGTTTTGGGTGACAAGCCGCAACGGGAGATGAGAAGCGGCACGAGAAGCAAGCCGCCACCCGCCCCGAACAACCCGTTGACCACCCCTGCCGCCGCGCCGATGAGTGCGGGGACAATTTGCTTTTTGGAAAACAACACGGCGCATACGCTCCCTTTACAAACAGTAGGGACAGTATGCGCCGTTTCGGTTTATTTTATGCGATATCAGGACTTTTTGCGGAAGATGACGAGCTTGCTGAATACATAGTTGGCAATCAGGATGAACACCTGCGCAATCAGCTTGCAGACCGCTTCGTTGAAATGGAGCAGTTCGACGGTGATCATCATGAAAGCGAGTTCCAGACCGAGCGACACCAGCCGCGCCGCAAAGAACAGCCACAGCTCGCGGAAAAACGCTTTGGCGGTATCGGTGTGACTTTCAAACACGAACAGCTTGTTGACCACGTACGCGAAGGTCACCGCGCAGATCCAGCTTCCCACCGTGTTGACAAACACGGGCAGTCCCATGCTCGAAAAAATCATCTGGGACACAAAGCTGACGACCGTCGTCAGCACGCCGAACACGATGTAGCTGACAGTTTCGCGGTTGAACACCGAGGGAAGCTTTTTTTGCAGCCACACGTATGCCCACATGGCGGCGACGCCGACGATACCGCCTGCGATGGCGGCCGCGGCGCTCATCATCGCGCCGCCGACAATGCCGCACACCGTCGGGATCAACGATGCTCCCACACCGGCGACCGAAGCGACGAGGGGCTTTT
Organism: Acutalibacteraceae bacterium; assembly: GCA_045540655.1. Taxonomy (GTDB): domain Bacteria; phylum Bacillota; class Clostridia; order Oscillospirales; family Acutalibacteraceae; genus RGIG1959. The sequence continues at coordinate 16,641 of JAZQHP010000128.1, read as the reverse complement.
TGCCGAGCCACAGCCACAGCACCCATGCCGCCAGAGCCGTCAAACAAAAGAGAACGCCCGCCACGGCGTACCGTCCGAGCGGCAGGCTGAGCGATGCGGGCAAGCCGCCGGTCAGCAGATCCGCGACGGTGATCACGCCGTCCTTCACGGAGGTACGAAGAGAGGGAGAGGCCGCGCCGAGAATCGCGGCGGATACGGTCGCCGCTACCGCGACCGTTGCTTGGAACGCGGTTTTCAGGCGAAGTTTATTTACAGCCACACTATCGTCTCCTTTATAAGCTTTGCACCATCGACACGAGCGCTTTCGGGTCGGCGGCGTTAAACACCGCACTGCCCATAACGACGATGTCCGCACCGTTCTCGGCGCACAGGGCGGCATTGCCCGCGCCTACGCCGCCGTCAAGCTGGACGGGGACGGGGTGACCGATGCGCGCGGCTTCGTCTTTGATCGCGCGGATCTTCGGGAGCATATCGCCCATAAAGGATTGACCGCCGAAGCCCGGCTCCACGGTCATGATGAGCACCATGTCGAGCTTGTCGAGATAGGGGAATACCGCTTCGGCAGGCGTTTTCGGCTTGATGGTGAGGGCCGCCTTTTTGCCGAGTTCGCGGATGCGGTCGAGGGTCGCGCCGATGTCGGCGTCGCACTCGACATGAATGTTGATGAGATCCGCGCCCGCTTTGGCGAATGCGTCGATGAGCAGGTCGGGGCGTTCCATCATCAGGTGCACGTCAAAGGGCATGTCGGTGAGCGGACGAAGCGACGCGATGACGGGCGGACCGAAGCTGAGATTCGGTACAAACTGACCGTCCATCACGTCCAGATGAAGCATATCGGCGCCGCTCTGTTCGCACAGCGCAACGGCATCCGCCATATGCGCAAAATCGCAGGTGAGAATGGAAGGGGATACTTTCATATTGCAAGCCGCCTTTCTGAATTCAGGAGTCGTTTTACGATGCTCTTATTATATCGCGAACGAAGGGCGGTTGCAAGTAAAAGCCGCGAAAAACCAAAAAAACGATGCGAAAAAGGACGTTTTTGAAAAAAAGTTTGCATTTTTCAAAAACTTTGCGTTAAAAGTTTGTCAAACCCCTTGAAAAATATGCAAAAATAGGATAGAATAACAACAAATCTATTTAGGAGGTTTTCATTATGGCAATCAAAGTTGGTATTAATGGTTTCGGCCGCATCGGTCGTCTGGCGTTCCGTCAGATGTTCGGCGCGGAAGGCTACGAGGTCGTCGCAATCAACGACCTGACTGACGCGAAAATGCTCGCGCACCTGCTGAAGTACGACTCGGCTCAGGGTCGTTACGCGCTGGCGGACAAGGTCGAAGCGACCGATAACTCCGTCATCGTCGACGGCAAGGAAATCACCATCTACGCGGAAAAAGACGCGAAGAACATCCCCTGGGGCGAACTGGGTGTTGAGATCGTGCTCGAGTGCACCGGTTTCTACTGCTCCAAGGAGAAGGCTTCCGCTCACATCGAAGCCGGCGCTAAGAAAGTCGTTATCTCCGCTCCCGCGGGCAACGACCTGCCCACCGTCGTGTTCGGCGTGAACGAAGGCACCCTGACTGCGGAAGACACCGTGATCTCCGCGGCTTCCTGCACCACCAACTGCCTCGCTCCCATGGCGAAGGCGCTCAACGACTACGCTCCCATCCAGAGCGGCATCATGACCACTGTCCACGCTTACACCGGCGATCAGATGGTCCTCGACGGCCCGCACCGCAAGGGCGACCTGCGCCGTGCCCGTGCCGCCGCTGTCAACATCGTTCCCAACTCCACCGGCGCTGCGAAGGCGATCGGCCTGGTTATCCCCGAACTGAACGGCAAACTCATCGGCTCCGCTCAGCGTGTGCCCGTGCCGACCGGTTCCACCACCCTGCTTGTGGCGGTTGTCAAGGGCAAGGACATCACCAAGGAAGGCATCAACGCGGCGATGAAGGCGGCTTCCTCCGCTTCCTTCGGCTACACCGAAGAGCAGCTCGTGTCCTCTGACGTGATCGGCATCACCTACGGCTCGCTGTTTGATGCGACCCAGACCATGGTTGCGAAGATCGACGACGACACCTATCAGGTGCAGGTCGTGTCCTGGTACGACAACGAGAACAGCTACACCAGCCAGATGGTGCGCACCATTAAGTACTTCGCGGAGATGTAATTTACACCTTCGTTCATAAGGCTTAATCACCCCCCCTTGCGAGAGCAATCCCGCAAGGGGGTTTCTTTTATTCTTGTCAAACGCCGCGGGGCGTGCTACAATGAAACCGTCAAAAGAGAGGAGGAGTGCCGTATGACCGAAATGATCAAAGACTATATCGAGCGTACCCTGCCCGCGACCGTCAAGGAGTGTCACGAGGCTGACGGCACGCTGTTGCCGCTTCCCTTCCCGTATACCGTGCCGTGCGCGGGCGAGATGTTTCAGGAGCTGTATTACTGGGATACGTATTTTACGAATGTCGGCTTGCTGTGTCTGGGGGAGACGGCACTCGCTCTGAATAACGTGAACAATATGCTGTATCTGGTGGACACCTACGGTTTTATGCCCAACGGCAACCGCACGTATTATCTGAATCGGTCGCAACCGCCGTTTTTGTCGCAGATGGTGCGGGAGCTTTATGAAGCGATCCGGGATCCGTCGTTGTTGGTGCGCGCCTATCCGACGCTGTGCCGTGAATACGATTTCTGGCAGACAAACCGCCTGCTGGCGCATGGGCTCAACGGGTATACAGGCTATGTGGTGGCGGAGGATGACATCGATTTTTTGTATGAGCATTTTGTGTCCCGTACGGGGGAGCGATTGTGTGACGCACCCGATCGAGAGGTGAAACGCACGGCGAGCCTCGCGGCGTTTTCCTTTTTTGAAAGCGGCTGGGACTGCAACTCCCGCTTCCTGTCGCAGGGACATCGGATGATGGCGGTGGATCTCAACGCCCTGCTGTTCGGCATGGAAACCAACATGGCATATTTTGCGCGGTTGCTCCGCAACGGCAAAGAAACGGTGTGGGAAGCGCGCGCCGCCGAGCGGAAAGCGCGGACGAATCAACTCTTGTTTGATGCGTCGCGCGGGGTGTTTGCCGACCGTCATGTGGATACGGGTGCCTTTTCGTCTTATCTGTCGGCGGCGAGTCTGTATCCGCTGTTTGTCGGGTGTGCCGATGAGGGGCAAGCGGCAGCGGCAGTCTCCCTGCTTGAGCGGTTGCTGACGCCGTTCGGCGTGGCGGCGGGTGAGCCGCATCCGCCGTGGCGGTGTCAATGGGATTATCCGAATGTGTGGGCACCGCTTCAGTGGATCGCCTATCGCGCGATGAAACGCTACGGCTTTGACGAGCAGGCGGAGCGTATCGCCGACCGCTTTCTGCAGCTGGTGGAAACCACCTTTGAAAAGACGGGCAATTTCTGGGAGAAATACAACGGACTCACCGGCACGGTCGCTGTCGACGAGTATGAAGCGCCGCCCATGATGGGCTGGACGGCAGGGGTGTATATCGCCCTGGATAAAGAGTGTCGCTCATAAAAAAGTAACCCGCGTCGGTTCCTTTTGGAACTGACGCGGGTTTTGCTGTGTTGCATATGAGGTTTATGCGGCGGGCGCGGTGATGGTTGCCTCTATAATCTCGCCGACAGCGGTGACCGTGCGGGCGGGGCTGTCGGGGATGGCGGTGTAGGTCAGCGTGACGGTGTCACCCTCTGCCACAAACGGCAACGACGGCGACAGTGTGACGGGCGCAATAAACACCTCATCGCTGCCCTCGAGCAACAGATAATACTGCGTTACACCATTCTCGACGGCTTCCTCCACGCGGCGCACCACCGCCGTGACGGTGGCGGCGTTCTGGGTCAGATCCACCTCCGTGTCCGATTGCAGTTTGGAAATGTAGTCCGCCTGGGCGCTTTCCACCGTGCTACCGGTGCCGACCACTTGATAGCGTTGCACGTCGACGTAGGCGTACATCTTGACCAGTCCCGAAGCGTCCTTGAGCGACATGAAATAGGTCGGACGGTCGGCAACATTGAGCAGGAGCGGGAAGGTGGCGGTGTAGTTCAGGTGTTGCACCTGTCCTTCTGCGGATGCCATCGCGGAATATTCCTCCGCACCGGGAACGGTGTAGAATTTGGTTTCCTTGGTGCGCATGTTGACAAGCACGAAGCCGATGTTGGATTCATCGGCGGTCGCCGAAGTCATGCCCGTGTACATATACACGTCGTCATCGACGGCGATGTAGTTGTAGCCGTCGGTGGCAAGGCGCACGTTGCGCTGACCGAAATAGGCGTTGAGGAAGCCTTCCTGGTATTTGCCGTTCCAGTTGAGCTGATCGATGATGTTGGTGGAATCGTACACACGGTCCACCCATTGGGGAATGTCACTGACGGGATAGTAGGCGGATTCGCCCGTGACGGCGTTGACCAGCACCGCGCCTTGCACATCGATGCCGCTCCACAGCCCGATGCGATAATACATGCACGGCGCCACCCAGTAGGGCGTGCCGTCGTCGTGGATCTCAAACAGCACCTCGCCGAAGATCTTGGTCGGATAGGCAAACCGCAGATAGCGGTCGATGTTGCGCATAAAGAGCTCGCTTTCGGAATAGCGGATGCTTTGTCCTTCGGGCAGGCGGACAAGCGTCGTGTCCTGCGTCACCATGTCGACCGTGATGTAGCCGGGAATGCCGTTCTGACGGTTGCCCAGCCACTTGAAGAAATCGGCATAGACGAGCGGCGTGACGCGGGTGGGCTTGCCTTCCACGTTGATCTGGGTGTAGTCTGCCGAAATTTCAAACTGGGATACCAGATCGGGAATGGTGCCGAGCTGACGTTGCCCGAGCCGCATGGCGGTGTCGCGGTCCACAACGGGGATCTGATCCATGGACAACTGTGCGATATCCTCGGTAAAATCGCCGTCGGTGATGGTGATCATATCGCGATAGCGCGGGGCATTGAAGATTTCCGCGCCGATGAGGTTGCCGACGAACAGCAACACCGCCAGCAACACGACCGCGGCCAGAGCGATCAGGCGTACCGACCATTTGCCGCGCTTGTCGCGACGCAGACGGAACGCCGACAGGTCGAGGTGTCCGTCCGCCGACAGGCGGATCTCGCGGAGCTTGGCGACGATCTGACTGACGGAGAAGCACACGATCGCGGTGAGTATCGCTTCGATGACAAAGAACCAGAACGCCGGGCTTCGCCAGTGAAGCGGCGGGAGCTGGAACCAGTAGAGGACAAACAGGATGATCGGTACCGCGACAGCGCTGACGAGCCACGGGATTTTACGGGTGGATTTCATGGAATAGCCTCCTGATACACGGAATAAGATAGCATCAGTATAGCATTTGCGCCGCAAATTTGCAAGCAGATCGCAAAACGGTTACCGTTTCGTCAAAAAAAGTTCAAGATAGACAAAACTGTAACTTGAATATGTAGAAAAAAGTCGATAGAATAAAAACAGTACCGATATTCTTCGGAAAGGGGGAGCAGCTGCGTGGTTTTTTCGGAATTGACGTTTTTATATGTGTTTTTGCCGTTGCAACTGGCGTTGTATTTCTTTGCAAAAGATATCCGCAGTAAAAATACCATCCTGTTAATTTTTTCGCTGGTGTTTTATGCGTGGGGTGAGCCGCTGTATCTGTTCCTTCTGATCGGACTGGTTGCCGCCAACTGGTGGATCGCGATGATGGTGGATCTCAATCGACGACACCGACCGAAGAGTGCCAAAGCCTGGATGATCGCGGCGTGTGTGCTGGATCTCGGTGCGATCGGCGTGTTCAAGTATGCCGGTTTCCTGCTCGGTAACACCCATTCGCTGTTCGGATTTCCGTCGGTGGTGCCGCAGATTCTGCTTCCCATCGGCATCTCGTTCTATACGTTCCAGATTCTGTCCTATGTGATCGACGTGTATCGCGGTGATGTCCCCGCTCAGCGGAGCTTCCGCCTGTTGTTGCTGTATGTCAGCCTGTTCCATCAATGCATTGCGGGACCCATCGTGCGCTACAAGGATGTGTGCGAGGAGCTGCTGATGCGTAAGGTGGCGCTTCGTGACGTGTCTGAAGGCATTTCCCGCTTTACGGTCGGTCTTGCCAAAAAGGCGATTCTCGCCAATCAGTGCGGCTTCCTGGCGGATCAGTGGTTGGGTACGACCGCCGAGCCGTCCGTGGCAACGGCGCCGGCGATGGCGCTGTGGCTCGGCTTGCTCGCGTATGCGATGCAGATCTATCTGGATTTCTCGGCGTATTCCGACATGGCGATCGGCATGGGTCGCATGATCGGGCTGCACTATAAAGAAAACTTCGATTATCCGTATATTTCCCAAAGCGTCACGGAGTTCTGGCGGCGGTGGCATATGTCGCTGGGAAGCTTCTTCCGCGACTATGTGTACATTCCGCTGGGCGGTAACCGTTGCTCCAAGGTGCGCCACCTGTTCAACATGTTTGTGGTGTGGTTCCTGACGGGACTGTGGCACGGGGCGTCGTGGAATTACGTACTGTGGGGACTGTATTTCTTTGTGTTTCTCGCGGTGGAAAAAAACATCCTGCTCGAAAAGAGTCAGCGCTGGCCGCGTGTGGTACGCCATCTGTATCTGACGACGGTGGTGTATTTCGGCTGGATCCTGTTCCGCTTTGAGAGCCTTTCGGATGTCGGTCGGATGCTGGCCGGTATGTTCGGTCTCAACGGCAACGGATTTACGAACTTTGAAACCAACACCCTGTTCACGGGCAACATGGTATTTCTCATTGTGGCGGTCTTCGCCTGCACTCCGATGGTCAAGCTGGTCGGCGAGGCGCTCGGACGTCTGTCGAAACGGTCATCGGCGGCGGTCGTCGCGCAGGGTGTGCTTCGCGTTGCTGTGCCGGTCCTGCTGTTGTTCCTGTCGACGGCTCTGCTGGTGGGCGACAGCTACAAACCGGTTATTTACTTCCAATTCTGAGAAAGGAGGGCGCCGCATGAACGAACAAAAGCCCCATTCGACGTTATCCCGTCGCGCATCCCGGATGCGCGCGTTGCAGGTGTGCGCCTTCTTTCTGGCGTTTTATCTGCTGTCGGCGATGTCGCTGATGATTCCCCTGCGTCCGGACTATTCCGACATGGAACTGCGCGATCTTGCCAAATTCCCCGTGCCGACGTTCCGGACGCTCGTCAACGGCGATTTCTTCGACGACATCAACCTGTGGTTTTCCGATACCTTCCCGTTCCGTGACGGATGGATGTCGCTGAGTTCGACGGTGAAGGGATTGTACGGTTTCTCGGACACGAACGTGCACGGTGAGGTGCAGGAGGGCGACGAGATCCCCGACGGTCCCATGACCACGACGACCACCGATCCGAACGTTACCACCACGGAAACGATTTCGACGACCGTTCCCACCCAAAGCCAGGGTCCCGCCGAAACGATCGGCGCGTTGCTGGTGACGGGGGACAGCGCGTATGAATACTACAATTTCAAACAAGCGCTGGCGGATCAGTATATCACAACGGTCAACCGTGCTGCCGAACAGCTCAAAGGCATCGCGACGGTCTACGATGTGCTGATCCCGACGAGCATCGAAATCTGTGTCGATCCGTCGGTGCGTGCGGGCATCAACACCTCCGATCAGAAAAAGGCGATTCAGTATATGTACAATTCCCTGCGGGCAGATGTGTGCAAGATCGATGCCTATACGGTGCTGGAACGCGCACAGAAGAACGGGGAGTATGTGTACTTCCGTACCGACCATCACTGGACGGCGATCGGTGCCTACCGCACCTACGAAGCGTTCTGCGTGGCGCGCGGTGTCACGCCGACCTCGCTGTCGGCGTTTGAAAAGCAGGTGTATCCCGGCTACCTCGGATCGTTCTACCGCGACACGCAATCGACGGCGATGAGAAACAATCCCGATCTGGTGGAAGCCTTTGTGCCGCCGTCCACCAACGATATGACCATGCTGATGACGGACGGCGAACTGCTGGATTATCACGTCATCACGGACGTGACCAACTGGAGCGAGCTGTACAAATACAACACCTTCATCGGCGGCGACAATCCCCTGAGCACCATTCATAACCCCAACAAGACCGATGGCAGTGCGTGTGTGCTGGTGAAAGAATCCTTCGGCAATGCATTCGCTCCCTTCCTGGTGGAGGATTATGAATATGTCTATGTCGTGGACTATCGCCATTTCAACAAGGTCGATCCGCGTAATCTCGCTCAGCTTGTGCAGGACAAGGGCGCGACCGACGTTATCTTTATGAACAACATGTCCGCAACGCGCATCGACTCGCTGGTAAGCCGCCTCGACTCGTTCGTCGGATAACCATTCCTTATCAGAATACACAAATCCATCCCCGTATCCCTTCTGCGGATGCGGGGATTTTTATGTTTTCGCGGCAAAAGCGGGCAGGTGTCGATGTTCGTCAGCACCTGCGTCCGCAAACGCAAGAAAGGGATTGACAAACGCGGGAAAAGGGTGTATGCTGTTGCCAGAAAAAGAACAAACGTTCGGTTTTAGTTCACTATCCACTCGCCTCTTGCCGAAACAAAGAGGATTTTCAAAAAGCTCCGTTCTTCTCCGGAAGAAGGGAGAGCTTTTTTGACAGTAAAACGAACAAACGTTCTTTTTACAAATTACAACTATGTTCAGGAGGGATGACGATGATCTGTCGGGAATGTCACACACCGTTTGATGCCGACGACGGGGATGATCGTATGGAGCGTCTGCCGTACGGCGAAGGGTACGCCCTGTATTGTGCGGGGGTTGCCTGCCCGCATTGCGGGTCGGAACAGGTGGAAGAAGAAAGGGAATGCAGTCACTGCGAGCAGGAATGTTCCCAAGATGAGCTGGAGGACGGGCTTTGCCGTCTCTGCGTGGAGGAAACCATCGAGTCGCTCCGCTGGCTTTGGAGCAGTCTGACACCCGCTCAGCGGGTGTGGGCGTCGGAGCATACGGAGTGGATGGACGGTTCATGCTGACCGATACGATAAAGGAGGATGAGTCATGTTGACGGAAAGACAGCGTCGATTTGCCGACGCCTATCGACAGGGCGGCGATCCCGCCGCCGCATACCGTGCGGCAGGCTATCGGGAGAAAAATGCCAACACCGCCGCCAAGCGGCTGCTTGCCGCCCCGAGCGTCAAGGAGTATCTGCAGGAATGCGCGCTACGGGAAACAGATGCGTCCCGCGTGGCGGATGCCACCGAGATCCTGCAATTTTTAACCACCGTGCTGCGTGGAGAGCACGGCAGTGACCGCGAACGCATGCGCGCCGCGGAACTGCTCGGCAAGCGCCACGGACTGTTCCGCGATGAGGAGCAGGAGGAGAGTCCCACGGTGATCATCGTGGATGATCTGGGTGGCTGATACCGTTCGTGAACTGGTGGGCGGCGGCTACGACGATTTCTGGACCTTCCGCGGGCGTTACCGCGTGGTCAAGGGTTCGCGCGCATCCAAGAAATCCAAAACAACGGCGCTGTGGTTTATGACCCAGTTGTCCAAAGAAAAATATCGACAGGCGAATCTGCTCGTGGTGCGCAAGACCTTTCGAACACTCAAGGACAGTTGCTTTACGGAGTTGAAATGGGCGATCCGACGGCTCGGTATGGAGCGGGAATGGAAAGCACGTGTCAGTCCGCTGGAGATTGAAAATATCCGCACGGGACAAAAGATTTATTTCCGCGGACTGGACGATCCGCTCAAGGCAACCTCTATCACCGTCGAACAGGGGTATCTGTGCTGGCTGTGGGTGGAGGAGGCGTATGAGATCGAGAATGAGGCGGATTTTGATACGCTTGACGAATCCATCCGCGGCGAGGTGCCGTCGCCGCTGTTTAAACAGACCACCGTCACTTTCAATCCGTGGAGTGAGCATCATTGGTTGAAAAAGCGCTTCTTCGACAGCGCGGATCCGGAGGTGCTGGCACTGACCACCGATTACACCTGCAACGAATGGCTCGATGAGGCGGATTATCGGATGTTCGATCGCATGAAGCGCGACAATCCGCGTCGGTATCGTGTGGCGGGACTCGGCGACTGGGGTGTGTCCGAAGGGCTGATTTTTGATAACTGGACCATCGGCGAAGTGGATGCGGCGGCACTGTGCAGCGGAGAGGATTCCTGGAAATGGCTTTGTATTTATGGGCTTGACTACGGCTATTCCAACGATCCGACCGCGTTTATTGCGGCGGCGGTCAATCCCGTGGATCGGGTGCTGTGTGTGTTCGATGAATACTATAAAACCCGCATGGTCAATTCGGAGATTGCCGCGATGATCATCGGAAAAGGCTATGCCAAGGAACGCATCCGCGCGGATGCCGCCGAGCCGAAAAGCAACGAGGAACTGCGTCGCGCGGGGATTTCCCGCATCCGCGCCGCCGAAAAAGGGAAAGACAGCATTCTGCACGGCATTGCCAACCTGCAGGAATATCGCATCATCGTGCATCCCGCATGCAAGCATACCGTTGCCGAGCTCTCGGCGTATGCGTGGGAGACCGATGACAGCGGGAGCGGTATCAACCGCCCCGTGGACAAACATAACCACTTAATGGATGCGCTTCGGTACGCGATGACGGAGGTGCGCTATTTCCGACCGGAGCCGCCGTCCGGGCGGAAGGTGAGCTCCCTGATCGTGACCGACCCGCGTCCGAAGAGGAACACAGCCGTATTTTCAGAACTGAAAGGAGGATGGGACGGATGACATTTTGGACAGTGGCTCTCATGGCCGCCCTTTGCTTGCTGGCGATCAGCGCGGCATTCCGCCTTGCCGTGCACGCGGTGCGTGAGGCGGCGGATATGGTGCGTCCGACCGAAAAGCAGGACACGGAGGAACAGCGGCGACTGGCGCGGCGCGCCCGTCGTCAGCTGGAGAATTTCATGCGGTATGACGGATCGGAACAGGAGGAGATCGCCCAATGAAAACAGCCAATACGATAGCGGTGACCCCTGAGGAGATTTTCCGTGAGCTGGACAGCGGTCGCCAATATAAAGAAGGGCTCGGCGACTTGGGGCTTTTTGAGCAGAATCGCCGCAACGAACGCTTCTTTGTCGGCGATCAGTGGCACGGTGCCCGATGCGGCGGTGAGCGCCCGCTGGTACGCCACAATGTGATCAAGCGCATCGGCGACTACAAAATGGCGGTCATTGCCGCCAATCCGATCGCGGTAAACTTCCATGCGGAGGGCGTTCCCTTTACGCTCGCGGCGAATGATCGTGTGCGGGAGATGCGGGAGGCGCTCGCCGCCGATCCGACGGGTGCCGAAGACAGGATGGCGCACCTCAGCGAGGAGGAGCGCGTGCATCTGGTGATGTCCGCGATGACGGATTATTTTGCTACCACCGCCGAGCGCGTGCGCTTTGACACGCTGAAAACACAGGTGCTTCGCGAGGCATACATCCGCGGCACCGCCTTTTTGCATGCTTACTGGGATCCGACGATCCGCACGGGACTGTATGCCGATCTCGGGCGCACGATGCCGATACAGGGCGACGTGGCGGTGGAGGTGCTCGACGTGGACAACGTCTATTTCGGCGACCCCAACGTCGCCGATCTGCAAGCCCAACCGTACCTGCTGATCGTGCAACGCAAAACCCCCGCGCAGATTGAAGCGATGCGTGAAACCAAGGGGAAACATGACGAGCCGATACGCCCCGACGACGATTACGGCGCGAGCACGGAAGCGATGCACGCCCGCAAGGCGACGCTCGTGACCAAGTTGTGGAAGGAATACGACAAGGAGACGGGCGAGTGCCGCGTGATGGCGGTGCAGGTGTGCCGCGGTGTGACGGTGCGCAAGCCGTGGGATATCGGCGTGCGCCTGTATCCGCTTGCAGGGTTTACGTGGGAAGCACGCAAGGACTGCGCCTACGGCGACAGCGAGATCACCTATCTGATTCCGAACCAGATCGCCATCAACCGCATGATCACGGCATCCGTGTGGGCGGTGATGATGATGGGTATTCCCATCACGGTCGTCAACGGCGACGTGGTACAAGGTCCCGTCACAAACGATCCCGGACAGGTGATCCGTGTGTTCGGCAGTGCCGAGGACGTGCAACATTGTGTGCGCTATGTCAACCCGCCCCAGTTTTCGCCGAAGTTCGACGACAACATTGCGTCGTTGATTAAAAACACGCTGTCGCAGGCGGGCGCAAACGACGCGGCACTGGGCGATGTCCGCGCCGACAATACCTCCGCGATCATTGCGGTGCGCGAGGCGGCGACCTTGCCGCTTCAGAACGTGCAAAACCGCTTCTATGGCTTCATCGAGGAGTTCGCCCGCATTCTGGCGGAGTTCTGGGTGATGCGTTACGGCGACCGCCGCCTGAAGGTGAGCGATGAACAGGGCGTCTGGTATCTGCCGTTTCGCGCGAAGGAGTATCGTTCGCTGTTTATCAGCGCGAAGATCGATGTCGGCGCGAGCAGCCTGTGGGGCGAAGCGCAGACGGTCAACACGCTCGATAACCTTCTGCACGCGCAGGTCATTACCCCGAAGCAATATCTGGAGCGTATGCCCAAAGGCTTTGTGCCGAATGTCGACGGTCTGATCGGCGAGCTGAATGCCGCCGACGGACAAGCGGACACCGCCTTTGCGGCGGAAGACCTGCCCGAGGCATATCGGGCGCAGTGGGAAGCGCTGTCCGAGGAGGAGAAAAGCGCCCTGCTGACACAGGCTCTCAATCCCGTCTGAGCGACGGGTACATACATACACCAACCCGTGTAAAGGAGAGGATCACATGGAAGACATGACCGTTCAGACGGTGCCTGCTTTGACCGAAGAGGGCACGGTACAGACGGACTGCGAACGCCCCGAGGCGACCGACGCGTCGGCGGCTGTCCCGTCGCAGGACACCGAGCGCGTATCGGACGCGCCCGCCGCCGATGTTGCCACCGATGCATCGGCAAACGGCGTGCCGACCGCGCAAGCAAACGCCGAAGAGATGACCTATATGCCTGTGTACAAAGGCAAGGTGATCCCGATCAAGGCGAACGATAGAGAGGAAATCACCACCCTGTTGCAACTCGGGATGAAGCAACGGGAGATGCAACCGCTGATGGAGGATCTGCAACTGCTCGCTACGCAGTGCGGTGCCAAAAGCATCCGCGAGCTGATCGAAAGCTCGCGCCGTTCCTACGAGGAACAGGCGCTCAGTGAATCGATTGCCGCGTACGGCGAGAAAGAGGGGCTCGCGCGGTTTGAACGCGAACGCGAGGCGGCTCGTCAGAGTATCGCACCGCCGACCGACGAACGGGCGGCGATGCACGAGCGGCTGGCTGGCGAGTTTATCGAACTGCGCGAGGCGTTTCCCGACTATGCGCGCGTAAGCGATCTGCCGACGGATGTGGTGCAGACCGCCCTGACGCAGGGAATTTCGCTGACGGATGCCCTGCTTCGCTACCGTCATGCCGAACAGCGCCGCGTGGAAGCGGAGAAGGCCGCCGCCAAAAGCGGTGCCGCCCGTTCCATCGGTTCTCTGCAACAAGCGGCAGGGCAGACGACGGCGGCAGTAATGGATGCCTTTTTGCGCGGCTTGCATCGACGGCTGTGATGCCGTGTCTTTATAATAACGAAAACGGAGTGATGTCAAATGACAATGAACAGCTTGGAATTTTGTACCAAAACCTCGGAAAAGCTCGATAAGGCGATCGAGCAGGGGGCTATCGTCGGCTTCTTTGAGGATAACGTTCTCAAGGCAAAGTTTGTGGGTGCCAAGACGGTGCTCATTCCCGAAGTGGATATGAGCGGTCTGGCCACTTACGATCGTGACAACGGCTTTGTGACCGGTGCGATCACGGTGACCAACACCCCCTTTAAGCTGACGCAGGACCGCGCCCGTTCGTTCATGCTCGACCGTGAGGACGAGGACGAGACGGGCATTGCGGGTCTCGCGGGCGAGGTGCTCGGCGAGTTTGTGCGCACCAAGGTCATTCCCGAGGTAGATGCATACTGCCTGTCGACGCTTGCGCGATTCGCAACGACCGAGGAACAGACGATCACGGGCGATCCCGCCACGGAAGCCTATCGCATGTTGCTCGATGCAACGAGTGCCGTGCAGGAGGAGGTCGGTTTCGACGAGGAACTGGTCTGCTTTATCGACGGCACGTTCCTGCGTGCGCTGGAAAGCACCCCCGAAATCGAGCGTCATCTGCATGTGTCGTCCTTCAAGAAGGGCGCGGTGGATCTGCAGGTCAAAAGCATCAACGGTGTGAAGCTCCTGCCTGTGCCCGCTTCCCGCATGAAGACGGATTATACCTTCTTTAACGGCGGCGAAGGGGAGGAGGAAGGCGGCTTTACGCCGAAGGGCGACGCCAAATCCATCGGCATGCTGATGCTCCCGAAGCGCGCCGTGTCGCTTGTCAAGAAGAGCGAAAAGCTGCGCACCTTCTCGCCGGACCGCAACCCGAAGGCGGATGCGTGGAAGCTCGATTACCGTCTGTACTATGACGTGTTCGTGAAAAACAGCATGAAGAATGCCATTTACGCGTACATGTATTGATGGCTTGCAAAGGGCGGGGGATCGGATCAGGGTCACCCGCCCTTTCTCTTTTTCATATATTAGAAGGAAGGGGTGAGTGGATGGAACGAATCATCCATTGTAAAGTCCATGCGGACGGCACGCCGCAGGTGCGCGTGCCGTTGTATGCCGGTGTGGCGGGGGAACATAACACCACAGCACTTGTATTCGAGGGGACGAACGGTGAATTTTACGACGGAGCGTCCGTCGCGCGTATCGCGTTTAGCGGCGGCGACGGCACGGTGATGTCCACCGATCTGCTGACGGTCGAAACCGACGAGAGCGGTTGGAGTGTGGCGTATCGCTTGCCGCAGGCACTGACAGCGCTCGGCGGTCAGATTACGGCGCGACTGGTGTTGTCGGTAATTGAGGACGGAGAGGAAGTGCAAACGGCGATGTCGGGGGCGGTGGTGTTGTTTCTGGACGACAGCACCATGGAGCAAGGCACACCGTTTTGGACGGCGGTGTCGCAGATGCTGCACCGCACGGTGAGTGCGAGTGAATCCGCCGCCGATGCCGCCGCGCGTGCCGCGGCATTTGCACAAGCCGCCGAAGCTGCGGCGGGAACGGTGGGCGAGCACACCATGCAGTATAAAGGAAAAGCGACCACCGCGCAGTTGTTTGTGTTTTCAAAGACAGCGACGGTCGGCGAGGTTTACTACAACACCGACGAAGCGGCGTTCTTTCTTTGGAACGGCACGTCGTGGTCGTTGATCGGCGCTGAAAGCGGCGACAGCGGCGGGGCATTTGTCCTCACGGATGAAGACAAAACCGACATCGCTGAACTGGTGCCGCTGGTGACAGCGCCCGCCGAGCCGCTGTTTGCAAACGGCGTTGCCGATATGACCGACACCGCGAACGTGTATGTCAATCTCGAAACGGGAACGCTGTGGCGCTATCAGGAGGCAACCTGTGAAACCACGCTGACGGATACCATTGCGCTGGATGTCAACGATGCGGACAATCCCGCGTATGTCGGGCAGTATTCCAATAAAGGTACGCTGACCGCCAACGCGAACAGCTTTGTCACACCGTATATTGACATCCGCAAATACAGCGGACAGATCGCACTGAAGATCAAGGGTGCAACCTGCCTGAGCGCTTCCAATTCGCCGTATTACTGCGCGGATTCGTGCGATGAGAATCGTAGCTATATGTCCCGCGTCTATATGTCGCTGGCTTCGCAGGCGAATAACTATGTGGTCAATGCCTATTGCGACAGCGTCGACAAAGTGACGGTTGACGGTGACACAACCACGTTGGTGATGGATTTGCCGCGCTATAATGCCACCGGTCAAAAGAACGTATCGTATATCCGCTTTTCGATGATGGGTGATCCGGCGAACACGACCATTTCCATTGACTATCAGGGCATGAAAACCGAGCGGATGTGGGTGGATACAGGCATCGCCTACGCGCCGCAGGTGACCGAGGCGGACAAAGCGGCTATCGCGCAAGAGGTCGCCGCGATGGTGGATGCCGACCTGCTCTCGGTTATCGGCGACGGTGAGGTGAGCGTATGACGAACACCGCGATCCACCGTCTGTTGACGGCGATCAATGCCAAAACGAGTGTGACGCATCTCGATCTGAAAGCGGCGGTGCAAACCCTTTGTGACGGCTACGGCGGCGCGGTCGGTACATACACGCCGACGGCCTTGCCGCATGGCGTGTGTGGAAGCTTGAACAGCGTGCGTGATCTGCTGTTCAAAGCCAATGCCAAAACAGGCAAATACCACGCCGACCTGACTGCCGCCGTGCAGACGCTGTGCGACGGTTACGTCGGCGATGAGCCGCTCTATTCTTTTGGAGCGGTGTCGGATATTCATTTGCAATATGCGACAGGGCAAGGCGATTTTGCAAGGGCGCTCGCGTATTTTGACAAGCAATGCCTCCCGTTTTCCTGTGTGTGCGGGGATCTGACGTGGGCGGCGACGATGGTGAACGCCGCTGAATATACCACCGCATGGAAGGGCGGTCTTGACGATTACAAGGATATCAAAGGTGATTATCCTGTCTACGCTTGCGGTGGCAACCACGAAACGTACACCGCAACCTATGACACAACGGCAAAATCATGGACTTCCGTAGGCACAGGCTTGGATGCAGACCTGTGGACGGCGATGACGGGCAACGAACCGTTTTACACGATTTCG
>JAZQHP010000127.1:0-22972 GCA_045540655.1 Acutalibacteraceae bacterium | reverse complement strand
CTGCTTGCCGTAGGGGAAGGACAGGTCCATCGGATCGCTTACCTCAATCCGCAGACGATCTCCCTCTCCCGTCACCGCTTCGGTGATATCCATTGCGAAGGGCAGATAGCCGCCCTCGTGTCTGCCGACCTCGCTGTCGTTGACAAATACCGTCGCCGTCTGATCGGCGGCACCGATATGCAACAGCACCCGTTCCCCGTCCGATGCGGGCGGCAACGCCAGCGCGCGTTCATACACCCAGCATTCATCCGTGCCGAGCGTGCGCCCCACGCCCGACGCCGCTGACTCAGGCGGAAACGGCACGATCACCTGACCGAGCGGGGTAACGGCTTTCGGCGTTTTGACCGACAACCGCCATGCACCGTTCAGGCAGACATAGGACTGTCGCACCATCTGCGGGCGCGGATAAGACGAGAACGGTACCGCCGCCTGCTCAAACGGCGTGTGCATCGGCTGTCGCGGCAACGTGCGTCGCATCCGATCTCCCCCTTTTCGTGAAATGCCCGTCTTGTGCGGGTATGTCCTGTTGTGTTCAGTATACCATGTTTTATAACCCGATACAAGCACGAAACCATGAACTCTTTTCGGAAAGTTTGAAAATTTTCTACGAAAGGGTATTGACAATCCGCCGAAAATAGTGTAAGATAGCAAGCGTTGCAGAACTTGCGACGTATATATGGGGGTATAGCTCAGCTGGGAGAGCGCTTGAATGGCATTCAAGAGGTCAGCGGTTCGATCCCGCTTATCTCCACCACACTCGAAACCATACCGCAAGGTATGGTTTTTTTGATATAAGGCGGGATCGAAACCCTCTAAAGAAAACGCTACATAGAAGCAACCCCGGTCGTGAGTGCGTATTTCACGGCCGGGGTTTTGTATTAGATTCGAATGTGGGCGCCGATGACTTTACTTGTAGTGTCGTCAAGCGTCAGCCATCCGTCGGCAATAGCTTGTTCGACCACCCACTCGCGGGTGATACCGCCGTTGCGGCAGGCAAAATCGCACAGATGCTCGTTTTCGCGGTGCGACGCCGGTAGATCGGCTTTGATAATACGGTTCGATGTATTCACAGCATCCGCCAAAACGGCACGCACAGCGTTCGCTTTTTGAGCCAATGCCGCGCGCTCCTCGTCGGTAAACGGCGGATCTTCCGTCGCCCACACTACGATCGTCGGTTCATACCCGGCTTCGGTTTTGACGATATATCCGTAACCAAGCAAACGATCAAGGGCTTTCCGGTCACACGATGCCGTGTCATGGCGCGCCACGCATTGCATGGTATAAGCGTCTTGTGAAGAGATCGAACAAGGCGTCCGCTCGTGAATCTGATCGTGATAGAATTTGAACTGTCCAAACACAAGATCGCTTGGCTGATTGGCATCAGCGGATGCGGTGTGATGCCCCACAAACGGGAGCGGCTTAAAGTCGGCCTCCTGGAAACCGATGATGTCCCATTTGCCGCCGTCCGGCCGCACAGTATATAAATACGGCGGTTGCTCGACGGATGTCGAGAGCAAGTGATCAAACGCCATCACCAGCAGCGTCCACTTCGCATCCTGATAGGATTGGTACTGCCCGAACGGTGCATACCCATGAGCGGTGCAGACAGCATACCATGTATCGATCAGCGCTGTCAATTTGTCGGTGAGGTCTTTGGAAACGGAACGGTTATAGTTGTAAATAGCTTCCTGCGCTTCACGGCTGATGATTGCGAACGTGGTGTCGTAGGTATCGCCGTTTTGAATCAAAAAGGTCTGAGCGACCAAAAGCGCCAGTTCGTCTTCCATATACGGCAGCGAAACGCCGAGTTCCAGAGCCAGTTCTTTGGCGGTTTTGGGGTTGCCGCACACCTCCAAAAAGATGTTTTTATATAACAGATGATTGAGTGTGCTCCACGGCAACGGACCGTGAAATGTGCCGCTGGAGGTGAAATGAATTTCTTCGGGTTTATAGCTTTTTACGCCGAATGTACGAGCCATCTTCATACCTTCTTTCAACATATGTCTTGCACGGTACAGTTTCGAGGTGACCGTGCCTTCGGGGAGTGAAAGAGAAGCGGCAATATCCTTGATACGGCGGTCATCAAAATAATACGCCACGAGGATCTCTCGGTAATCCGATGCGATAAACGCGAGTTCGCGGCGAAGAATTGCCAGTTCTTCACTGCCTTCGATGTCACGGAAGATGTCGCCGCTTTTGTCCGCGGCATCGTATTCTTCCACATCATCAGGCATCATCGTATCGGTACGTCGGCGTTTGGCCGCCGCCCAGCGGCTGTATCGATTATGAGCAATGCGCCACATCCACGCGTGAAAATGTGTCGGCACCGTCCCGCTATGCAATGCCGTTACGATATGAAGCGTAATCTCCGAAGCAAGTTCTTCTGCTTCGTGGCTGTCTTCTGTCTTTTTCAAACAGTAGTAATAAACGCTTTCCATATACTGCACCGCAAATTCATCGATCAGTCGGTTTGCCATTCTCTCCCCCTCCTTTCACTCATATAGTGTCGCACATCGGCGGTTCATTGCATCCAACATACCATGTTTTTGAAAAATTTTCAACCGATGACTACATCGGATGATCGTCCGTAGCGGGATTGTTAATCAATTTGCCTTGTTCGGTGAAACGGGAGCCGTGGCAGGGGCAGTCCCAGGTATGCTCGACGGCGTTGTATTTGAGCGCACAGCCGAGGTGCGGGCAACGCGGAGCGGTGGGCGTCAGCAGACCGACGGCAGATTCAAACGCATTGACGGCAAGTTGTACGCGCCAGATGGAACGGTACGGCGACACCACATCGGCGACGCTATTTACTTTCCCCTGCACCGCATCGCACAGCATCTTCGCTGCCACCATGGCGTTGATCATTCCCCACTTGTTGAATCCCGTTGCCACAAACATATTGGGAGTATGCTTGCCGTACTGCCCGATATACGGCAAGGAATCAAGCGTCATGCAGTCCTGCGCCGCCCATTTGGCAACAACGGTCGCTTCGGGGTAATGCCGTTTGGCGACCGTTTCGAGTTCCTGCCAACAACCGCCCTGTTTGCCCGTGCGGTGTCCCCCGCCACCAAGCAACAAGAGATCCCCGTAGCTTCGAAACGACAAGCCGGTGTCCGCATCATCGACATACATGCCGTCAAGCGCAGGCGCGCCTTTCAACGCCAACACATACGACCGATGCTGATACAACTTCAAAAAATACGCACCGTGTTTGTTGTCGATTGGGAAATGTGTGGCGATGATCAGTTTTTTGAAGGTGATCTCCCCGTGGTTTGTGATGGCTTTGTGCGGCATAAGCCCCTTTACTTTGGTGTGTTCATAAACGGGCAGCCCCTTGGCAACGGCATACAAAAACTTCAGCGGATGAAATTGCGCCTGATCGCACACGCGCACCGCGCCAGCCACAGAAAACGGCAGCGCCGCCGCATCGGTATATTCCGCCGCTACACCAAGACGGCACAGGGTGTCGATTTCCTGTTCGACCTTTTGACGATCATCCAGAGAATATACGATCGAATCCTGGACCTCATAATCGCAATCTATGCCGCGACAAAGGCGCGCATAGTCCTCCCCCGCTTGCATCTGCGCCTCCAGATACCGCGCGGTTTTGTCCTCGCCGAAGCGTCTGCACATTGTGGTATACATCAGGCGTTGACCAAGCGTGATTTTAGCGGTAGTGTCGACGGTGGTGCCGCCACCGATGCAGTCCGCTTCTAAAAGCATACAGTCGACACCGGCATCGCAAAGCGTGTGCGCGCAGAGAATGCCCGCTACACCGCCGCCGACAATCAAAACATCGGTATGTTTATTTCCGTTTAATGCCTCAAATGACGGCTTTGTGACAGATGCCTTCCAAATCGATTCCATTCCCATCCCTCCGCCGATTAGTGTCGGCAAGGATTGGAAAGTTATACATAGAAAAGCAACCGCCGTGGGACACATTTTCCACGGCGGTTGTTAGTATATTATTCAAATAATACATAATGTTCTGCATCGGTGGATGCGGGAACATAGTCGCTTTTCGGCAGTTCGGCACAATTGCCGCTCATATAGGTCATCAACAGCTCGCGGCTCATATTGGTGATGTCGCCGCGCTTGACGGCGTCGGCAGCGGAAACGAGCAACACCTCGCTGTTTTCGTAGGCATCCGATCGGGGTGTACCGCTGATATACTCCATCACGAACACAAGACACCACTGATCAGGTTTACATTGTACCGCCATCAGCGATTTAGCTTTGGCGACCACGCCCGTTTCCTCGGCAAGCTCACGCTCGGCAGCCACGGTCGGCAATTCACCTTCCATGACAAATCCTCCCGGCAACAGCACGCGACCTTTCGCGATACCATAGGTGTGTCGTACCAGTAACACCTTGCCGTTGATCTCCACGATGCCGCACACCGTAAAATGAGGATTATTCATGCGTCGGCCTCCTTCGCCGCTTTCTTCAACTTCTTGATGGCATCCTTCAGCATGGCGATCCAAGGCGAAAAGTCGCCGCCGATGCGCTTCGCTTCCGGTTGTCGTTCCTTATACCGCTGTAAGCAGGATTCCAACACGTCGATGGCTTCCGTGTCACGAAAATAGACCAATACTTTCACCCATATTTCGCAAAAATCGCCTTTGGCCAACCACTTACGAATACCGGCACACAGTTCTTTGGCTTCCTCGTCGGTGGCATCAAACACTTCCTCCATCGGAACTTCATTGCGAGCGCGGGAAAATCTCGCCTGCTCCGAACGCGAGAGCAACCAATACTCCCGTTCTTGTTTGCGCGTACGTTTCATTTGTCAAAGCCCCCTATGAATGGATATTGCCCCAACAATATGCAAAACATTACATGTCTTTGCGCCACACCATTTTGTTGACAACACCGGTGTAGCTCTGGATGATCTTGACCACCTTCGTGGACACGAGTTCTTCCACATAATCGGGAACGGGAATGCCGTAATCTCCCGCTTCGTTCATCGTCACCGCCGTCTGAACCGCCTGCACAAGCGAGGTTTCATCGATGCCCGCCAGCACAAAGCATGCTTTGTCGAGCGCTTCAGGGCGCTCAGTGGAGGTGCGGATGCAAACCGCCGGGAACGGGCGACCGATTGAGGTGAAAAAGCTGGATTCCTCCGGCAATGTACCGCTGTCGGAAATGACCGAAAAGGCATTCATTTGCAGATGGTTGTAATCATGGAAGCCGAGCGGATCATGACGAATCACGCGAGGATCAAGCGCAAAACCGCTTTCCTCGAGGCGCTTTTTACTGCGCGGATGGCAGGAATACAAAATCGGCATATCGTAGGTCTCGGCAATTTTGTTGATCGCGTTAAAAAGCGACAGGAAGTTTTTCTCGGTGTCGATGTTTTCTTCACGGTGAGCCGAGAGAAGGATATACTTCTTCGCCGTCAGACCGAGACGCGAAAGAATATCGCTCGCGTCAATATCGGCCAGATTGCTGTGGAGCACCTCCGCCATCGGCGAGCCCGTTACATAGGTGCGCTCCTTCGGGAGACCGCATTCCGCCAGATAGCGGCGGGCGTGCTCGGAATAGGCAAGGTTGACATCCGAGATGATGTCCACAATACGGCGGTTGGTTTCCTCGGGCAGGCACTCATCCTTACAGCGGTTGCCCGCTTCCATGTGGAAAATCGGGATGTGCAGACGCTTAGCCGCAATCGCCGACAGGCAGGAGTTGGTGTCACCGAGGATGAGCAGGGCATCGGGCTTCACCTGCACCATGAGCTTATACGATGCTTCGATGATGTTGCCGATAGTCGCGCCCAGATCGTCGCCCACCGCGTCCATATACACGTCGGGATCGGCGAGTTTCAGGTCTTTGAAAAATACACCGTTTAAATTGTAGTCATAGTTTTGTCCCGTATGCGCCAGCATACAGTCAAAATACCGACGACACTTCGTAATTACCGCCGCCAGACGAATGATCTCGGGGCGTGTGCCGACAATAATAAGCAGTTTCAGCTTGCCGTTGTTTTGAAAGGATACATCGGAATAATCCGTTTTAATACTCATGGTCTTCTCCCCTTTTTCTTGGGTTTACGAATCAGCAGACGAAGCAGCGTCGCCACAGCGACACCGCAAAGGGCGCCCGCAAAATCGATCCAGATATCATAGACAGCGCTGGTACGCGCCACAAAGCTTTGCAAAAACTCATCCGTCACCGCGACAAGCAACGCATACAGCAAGGCGTGGGCAGTGAACGGGCGACCTTTACGATCGGCAATCGCCCGCGCCAGCGTTACCGAGCATGCACCGAGCAACGCATATTCCGTCAGGTGCGCCGCTTTTCTGATCAGAAAATGCCAATCAGCATCCCCGAACAGGCGGTCAATCGCCGCTAAAACAGGACGAAGCCACGCAATCACGGAATCGCTGGTGGCGATGGATGCATCCCCTGTTTGCAGGGCATTATAAAGGATAAATGCCGTAGCGGCGACGGTCAAGACACTCCACAGCCACAGCTTGATGTTCTGTTGTTTACTCAAGGCGAAACCACCTCAAAGAAGGTGTCGGGATGATGCGGGTCAAACGCTTCGTTCGCCCACATCACCGTCACGAGATCCTGCGTTTCCGACAGGTTGATGATGTTGTGGGTGTAGCCGGGAAGCATGTGCACCGCTTCGATTGTCTCACCGCTCACTTCAAACCGCCATACCTCGTCGGTGCCGATTTTGCGTTGCTCGATGAGCGCGCGACCGCTGACCACGATGAAAAATTCCCACTTGGTGTGATGCCAGTGCTGACCCTTGGTAATACCGGGCTTCGAAATATTCACACTGAACTGACCGCAGTCCGCCGTGCGAAGCAGTTCCGTAAAACTGCCGCGTGCGTCCACATTCATCTTCAGCGGGAAGGAGACCTTCTCCTTCGGCAGATACGACAGATAGGTTGCGTACAGCTTTTTCGCAAAGGAACCCGCGGGAATGGCGGGCATGTGCAATGTCTGCGGCTGAGCTTTAAAGCTGTCAAGCCACGCGACGATCTCGCCGAGCGTGATCTTATGCGTCACGGGCGCGACACAGAAAGCGCCGTCCGCGGTCGGCACGGGGGTCAGTCCGTCGTATTCACAGCGATGCTCTTCCCCACGCAACGCGGCAAACATTTCGTCGATCAGATCGTCGATATACAGCAGTTCGAGCTCCACCGACGGATCGTTGACCTGAATGGGCAGATCGTTCGCATAATTGTGACAGAAGGTCGCGACCGCGCTGTTATAATTCGGGCGGCACCATTTGCCGAACAGATTCGGAAAGCGATAGACAAGCGTCTTCGCGCCCGTTTCTTTGCCGTAAGCGAACAGCAGATCCTCCCCTGCTTTTTTACTGCGACCGTAGGGACTGTCGCCGAAGCGACCGAGAAGCGTCGCCTGCAACGAGCTCGACAGCATCACAGGGCAGGGATTGCCGTGTGCTTTGAGTAAAGCGAGTACGTCCGCCGCCGCGTCGTGGTTGCCGAGCATAAATTCCTCTTCCGATTGCGGGCGATTGATGCCCGCCAGATGAAATACAAAGTCCGCATCGGCGCAGTAATTGTCCAGTGTCGTTTGATCGGAGTCAATGTCGGTTTCATACACGGCATCCACCGTCAAGCCGCGGGTTTTATCCTTGCCGTCACGCACGGCAAGAAGCGCGGCAACCAGATTCTTGCCGACAAAGCCTTTCGCGCCCGTTACCAAGATCTTCATCTGGAAGCCTCCCACGCGGCAATTTCCTCGCGGATATATGCAAGGGTCAACAGCTTCTCCTTGACCTGCTCCACATCGAGAAGCGCGGTATTGTTGGAGTTAAACTCGGTCAGCGGATTGCGCTCGACATCGCCGTCCTTGAAATATTTATCGTAGTTGAGTCCGCGGCTGTCGCAGGGGACGCGATAAAAGTCGCCCATGTCGGTAGCGTTAGCACATTCCTCATTAGTAAGCAGCGTTTCATACAGCTTTTCGCCGTGACGAATACCGATGACCTTGATCTCGTGTTCCGGCGCAAACAGACCGGTCACAGCCTTTGCCAGTGTCTCAATCGTACAGGCAGGGGCTTTTTGGACGAGAATATCGCCCGACACGCCATTCTCAAACGCAAACAGCACCAGATCCACCGCTTCGTCGAGCGACATGATGAAGCGCGTCATCGACGGTTCCGTGATGGTGATGGGCTTGCCCGCCTTAATCTGCTCGATCCACAGCGGGATCACCGAGCCGCGACTGCACATGACGTTGCCGTAGCGCGTGCAGCAAATCTTCGTCTTATCGGGAGAGACTGTACGGGATTTGGCGACGACGACCTTTTCCATCATCGCCTTCGACGTACCCATCGCGTTGACGGGATACGCCGCCTTGTCGGTCGACAGGCAAATGACGTTTTTGACGCCCGCTTCAATGGCGGCCGTCAGCACATTTTCCGTGCCGATGACGTTGGTCTTGACCGCTTCCAGCGGGAAAAATTCGCATGACGGCACCTGCTTCAAAGCGGCAGCGTGGAAGATGTAATCCACCCCGTGCATCGCATTTTTGACCGAAGCCAGATCGCGCACATCGCCGATGTAAAACTTGATCTTGTCTGCCACCTCCGGCATAGTCGCCTGGAACTCGTGTCGCATATCGTCCTGTTTCTTTTCATCACGCGAGAAGATGCGGATCTCCCCGATGTCCGTCTTTAAAAAGCGGTTGAGCACCGCATTACCGAACGATCCCGTGCCGCCCGTGATAAGCAGTGTTTTGTTTGTAAATTGACTCATATCATACCTCTCCTTTATATGAGTTTATGGCTCTGATCAAATAGGTGGTGCCGTAATCGCCGTTTTGTTCCGTCTCCACGGTGTGATCGTTGAACGCATGCGTTTCCAACAAGAACGGGCGCGCCTTCTGTGTATCGGCGATGGCTTTGTTCACCCGTTTTAACCGATATATCAGTGCCGCAATCTGCAACCGATTCAGATACGGTCGCAAGCGGCGCTTCAGACGTCCGACGTCCGCGTCACGCAACGCCCCGGCAATCGCGCTGTCCAGAAACGGGCGTGCGATCATACCGTGTGTATCCACCAGCGGACAGCATCCCGCCAGCGAATGACGAAGCGAAAAGAACGGAAAGAACGTGTGAGGATTGTCGTTATCAAATGCGCAAATGCGATGATCGGCGGATACGTTATAGTTGTTCGGTCCGTGATCGGGCTGGTACAATATCCCATCCAACACGTTGAGTGCGAGCAACTCCCGTTGCAGTACGCCACTCGGCGTGATCGCGGTATCCCGCATCCGACAGCCGTCGGCGGCCGGACTGATCACGCCGAACCGTTCCTTGTCGCCTTGGATCTCCAACGTACAAAACCGGGCATCGGTGATCAGGGACGACAGTCCCAGCTCCTCGGCAACAATAGCCGAGGCAATCGATTTGGAGGCGTTGAAGTAGGAATACGTGTTGCCTCGCACGACGTGAAGCGTTTTATAATTCAGCGCTACCGAGCGCATATACCACAAAAAGAAAATCGAAATGTCTAAAAGCTCCTTTGTCACTCCGTCAAGACCCAGGCGCTTGGCATAGGCCGTGTCAAAGTGCGGATCGTCCCAGATGGAGAAGCCTTGCCGTACGGCTGTCACGTCCAGCCTGCGAAGCATAGCTATAAAAGACGGATCTGCCAGACGGCGGTCGATATCCGCCCGGAAGCGTTCGATCGTGTCATCCGGAAAGCACACGGGAATGGGGATTTTTTGTTTGAAGTGGCTTTCATGGATTCCCACACGCCGCAGATTGTTGAAAAATTCATCGATATTTTGTCGGCAATAATCGGCAAAGGGCAGTACCTTCGGACACTCTCTGAAATAATACAGTTGTCCGTCCCGTTCAAAGGAGATGATCGTATTGGTGGACAGCGAGAAAAAACGCAGTTCTTCACGTTCCAATGTCATGTGCACGCTTTCGATATGTGACTCATCGATGCGCTTTCTGCACAAGCCAAACGCCAGCGTTCGTAACAACGATTTCATATACTCCTCCTTTTGACGGCTTCGCCGGTATGTTTTATGAGCGGTTGCTGTTCAGCAAGCGCTTGTACAGTGCGATATATTCTTCCAGTCGCTGTGTTTTTTCAAACTGTTCGGCGCGCTTGCGACAAGCGGCTTCATCATACGGTTGCGTCGTGCAAATACGGACGATCTCCTGTTCCATAGTTGCCAGATCGTCCACCTCAACGACCACACCGCAGGACGGATCGATACATTCGGGACTGCCGCCGGTTTGAAAGGTGACAACCGGGGTCCCGCAGGCAAGCGCTTCCAGATTCACCGTCGGAAATGTATCCTCCCGCGTCGGATTGACAAACACATCCGCTTGCGAATAGATGGCGGCCAGCTCCGTCTGATCGTGGGTGCGATGAATGGAGATTACCTTGTCGGGGAGCGTCGCGTCCATCGCTTCGGTGGTGCCAACGAGCACCAGGCGATAGTGATCATCCAGACGCTGTGCCAGCGAAAGGAACACATCGAGCCCCTTCTCTTTTCCCCATCCGAATGCAACGCCCAGAACGATCCGTTTATCCTCCAGATGATACCGCTGACGGAAATCGGAATCCGTCGGCGAAAACACCTGTAAATCAATGCCGTTGTGAATCGTCATCACCGGATACTCTTTTAAAAAGGATGCCTTCACCTGCGCCGATAACCACGCAGACGGCGTGACGATCGTCATGTTCGGCACTTGTTGAAACCACGATCGCTTGAGCGACCACACCCGTTTCGAGGAATCCACAGGCGCCGCCGAAAAGCGCTTACGTTGAGGGCAATCGTGACATCCGGTTTGCCAGCGATCGCATTGCGCAATCGTATAATGCGAGCAAATGGCGGTGAATGCCCAGCAGTCGTGCAGTGTCCACACCACAGGAATGTTGTGTTCTTTGATAAAGCGGAACAACAGCGGCAGATGGATGTAACTGCCGTGCAGATTGTGCAGATGAATCAGATCGGGCATATCGTTCTTCAGCCGTTTTAAAAACGCGGCGGTTTTCCGATAAGACCCCATACCTTTGAACATCGTAAACCACGACCACCAGCCGTGAACACGGCTGTCCCATGTGGAGCTGACTGCTATTACATCCTCAAGCGCATCCTGCCCCTTGGGAATACAACGGCATCCCGTAACACATGTCAGCTGATGGTCAAGGCACAAATCGTGGAGCATTTTCGCGATATTCCCCGTGCTTCCCTGTGCATACACGGTATTGATCTGTAACACGTTCATGGTACCCTTACCCTCTTTTCAATCGCCGACCGATGCGGTCATACGCCGTCATAAATCCTTTTCGAGCACGTCGACGATGCGTTTGCATGCCTGACCGTCGCCGTAGGGATTGCTGGCTTTTGCCATCGTCTGATACACATCTTCCTCTTCCAACAGCTGTTTGAAGCTGTGGTAGATGGTCTCTTCATCGGTCCCGACAAGCCTGAGCGTGCCCGCTTCGATCCCTTCGGGGCGCTCGGTCGTGTCGCGCATGACCAGCACCGGCTTTCCGAGCGACGGTGCTTCCTCCTGAATGCCGCCGCTGTCCGTCAGAATCATAAAGCAACGTCCGAGGAAATTATGGAAATCCAACACTTCCAGCGGCTCGATCAGATGGATACGATCGCAGCCCCCGAGTACTTCATCCGCCGCTTTTCTCACGGCAGGATTCATGTGGATCGGGTAGATGGCTTTGACATCCTTGTGCTCATCCAGCACGCGGCGAATAGCGCGGAACATATGGTGCATCGGCTCGCCGAGATTTTCGCGGCGATGCGCCGTGATCATAATCAGGCGACTGTCCTTCGCCCAGTCGAGCTCCGGATGGGTATAATCCTCACGGACGGTTGTTTTCAGCGCATCGATCGCCGTGTTGCCCGTAATAAAGATGCGGTTTGCATCCTTGCCCTCCCGAAGGAGATTGTCTCGTGACAACGCCGTCGGAGCAAAATGGTACGAAGCGATGATCGATACCGATTGGCGGTTGAACTCCTCGGGATAGGGACTGTAAATATTGTACGTGCGCAGTCCCGCCTCGACATGGCCGACGGGAATCTGCTTGTAAAAGCACGCCAGCGCCGTTACAAACGTGGTGGACGTGTCACCGTGGACGAGCACCACGTCAGGTCTGACTTCATCCAGAACGTCGCCGATACCGTTTAAAATATTGGTCGTAATATCAAAAAGTGTCTGCTTCTCCTTCATGACCGACAGGTCATAGTCGGGCACGACATCAAAGGTATTCAGCACCATATCGAGCATCTCGCGATGCTGACCCGTCACGCACACCACGGTGCGGATCGTATCTCTCGTTTTCAGTTCCTTGACCAAGGGGCACATTTTAATAGCCTCCGGGCGTGTGCCGAATACCAGCATCACTGTTTTCATAGTGTGGCTCCTTTCAAAAGGAAATCACCGATAGTGGTTACGTCTTCCGTTTACGTCCCTTGATCAGACCGAGCAATTGGATGAAGGAACGGTTTTTGGTCAGCGCCGACAGCGCCACATACACCACCGCACCGACAAGCACCTGGATCAGAAGCATCGGCAGCGTTCCGATCGGCAGGTACAGCAACGGATACACCGCCGCAAACATGGCACCCGACAGCAGCAAATTCGGAAGGACGTCGATCATCTGATCTTTAAAACCGTATTGCAGGAATCGAATGTTAGGATACGCGTTGATAAACGTGGCGAGCGTCGCGCACACCACCATACCGACAACAATGGCGGTAACGCCGAACGGGATCGTAATAAACAGCACCACCAGCTCCAGCGCTTTTTTGATCAGTTCCAGCCGCATGTACACGTCGCCGCGTCCGATGGCTTTGATTGCCTGCATGTTGGCGGTATGGATCGGCTGGAACAAATACACCAGGCAAAACATCTGCAACAGCGGCACACAGTCGATCCATTTATCCGTCAGCAACAGTCTCACAAACGGCTCGGCGACCGCCGCCAGCCCCACCATCATCGGGCAGATAATATACGAACTCAGGCGAATGGAGTTGCGCGTATGCTGACGCACCTTGTTCATATCGTCCTGTTCGTTGGACATTTTCGGAAACAACACCGCCCCGATGGAGGTGTTGATATTGTTCACGAGCAAGCTCGGGAAATGCTTGGCTTTATCGTAATACGCCAGATCGGCGGTGGTATACACCTTTCCGATGATCAGCGCCCGCAGATCCTGATACCCGGTGATGAGCAGTCCCGTTCCCAGAATGTGCATACCGTAAGGGAACAGCTCCTTCAGGCTGGCAAACGAGAACAACAAGCGCGGGCGTTTGCCCAGCACGATCACCAGTGCCAACGTGCTGATCGTGGTGCTTGTCAGATATTGCGCCACCAGTGCCCACACACCGAATCCGTTATACGCCATCACCACGCCGACAACCGCAGACACGATCGTGCC
Source organism: Acutalibacteraceae bacterium (assembly GCA_045540655.1). GTDB lineage: Bacteria > Bacillota > Clostridia > Oscillospirales > Acutalibacteraceae > RGIG1959. Next base: position 9,563 of record JAZQHP010000127.1, on the reverse strand, counting down.
GGACAGCGTGGAAATGAAAAATGTCCGAAAGATCATTTTTTTGGATACGTACGCATGCTGTACGGAGTTGACCGATGCCAGAATAATGCGCAGTCCCAACACCCGCAACACCGGCGTCAGGATCTCATAACCGCTTCCGTAAAACGCGGCGATCCATGGGGCTGAAAAAAACAGAACCGCATACAACACCATGGAAAGCGCTATATTAAAATACAACACCGAGAAAAAGTCGGTCGGCGTCGCATCTTTTTTTTGAATCAAAGCACTGCCCAGACCGTCGCTGACAAACACATTGGCCAGATTGATAAAAATCATCACAATGGCAATGACACCGTAATCCTCCGGCATCAGGATGCGTGCCAGTATGACGGAAATGACGGTGGAAATCAGCTGGGCGGAAAATCGTTCGGCAAACTTCCACCCCAGGTTGCTGAGCAAGCCTCCCGATGCTTTTTTGGATTCACCCATACATGTCATCCTTTTACTGTTTCGTCGAAATTTTTGAAACGCCGCAAGACGCGTATTCCGATTCCTTGATCACGGTCGCGCCCTTCAGGCGACGAAGCACCCTCATCGCCGTCCGTTTCAGGAAACCCGGCATCGCTCTCCAAAGCTTTTGCTTCGGGCTTTCATCGGCACGAAAAATCCGTGCCGGTTTTGTCCATTGTTGTATCGCGGCGGCAGGATCCTTGCGAAAGTCTTCAAAAAAGCGGTCCCGATCGTCGGAAGACCGTGTCTGTTTGCTGAACAGCGGATTATACGCTTCCACGTCCTTCGTCGTACACGCGTACGTGTACATCGACGATGTCAGCGCCTGAAGCACACGGTGTCCTTTTTCGGAATTGGCCACCACCGTCGAGTAATTCTTGTCGGAGCCGTTGAGTGACGCAAACACATGCGCCAAGCCTTTAAAATCGCCCAACGTCAGATCTCCCTGACGGTCGGCGCAACGGAAACGGCAATGCTCCGCGCAGGAAGGGCGCAGGATGTTTTGGGACAGGAACAGCTGAATATACGGATCGTTTTTCAGATAGATTGCGTTGTCCTCACCGCGTCCGATTTTTTTGGCACGGAACTCATAAGAGGTGATCGTCGCGCCAAACTGTCGGGAGAGGGTATCCACACACGCGGCAAACACGCTCGGACTGCCGACACCGTGGCAAATCAGATCGATCAGCAACAACCGCTCCTGCGTGCCGCCCAAAAAGCGTCTGAGTCCCGCCACCTGACACGGTGTGCCGCAAAACACGACCGACCGACCGTCGGCAAGGTAACGTTTGATTTGCGCAAACACGCCTTCGGGATGGCTGGCAACGTATTTCGATTTGCGCAGCGGTGCAATAGCCTGCACCCCTTCCACGCATACATGATGCACGCGCAGTCCGTCCCACGCCGCACCGCAAACAATGGTGTTCTCATCGCCGAATGCACGGCAGATCTCCGAAAACGCGCCGCCGGATGCACTCTGTTGCCAAACGGTGTTATCCTTGGTCAACGCGCACACCGCCGTCTGCGTCACCGTTTGCGGCAGCATCGCCCCGTCGGTATCCGACAGCGGACATACCGCCCGGCATCGGTTGCAATGAATACATTGATCCGAGGCAACGGGATATAAAAAACCTTCCTCATCGGGCGTCATGGTGATGCATCCCACAGGGCACGCCGCCATGCAGGCACTGCATCCCGTGCAATCGGATGTTTGTTCGGTAAAATACAGCATCAGCAACACTCCAGAGCTTCTGTCAGGTAGTCGACCGACTGCTTGCGCAGTCCCTCCAACGTGCGTTCAAACACTTCATAATCATAATCGGCAATCACCAATTCCGTATCCTCCGTCACGCGCACGATCCGACTGCCGATGCCGAATGCATCGGCCAGCTGGATAATACGTGAATTCTGACACAATGCATCCGTCGGGAGAAATCGCTCAAACGTCACGAACGGCTTGTGATACAGCAGGGAAAAGATCGTGCCGTGATAGGAATCGGTAAACACACATGTCGCATGATGAATCAGCGACAAAAACTCGCAGGGTCCCGCCTTAGGCGACGGCATATCCATCCACGAGGCGTCGGCAGGATTGGCAGAGCATCCGACAATTGTCAGACCGCATGCCCGGGCATATTGTCGCACCGCCCGCTCATACGCATGATCCTTATTCAAAAAATAGCAGAACACATATGGCTCGCTGTTGCGCCGCTTGGCTTCCAACGCCGTCCACTGTGCCGCATCCACCAGCAATGTCGGATCCAGTACTGTCTGCGCGGTGATCCCGCATTTTCTTTCCAGCAGTGCCGCGCCCATCTTCTCACGCACCGACACCTTCGCAAAGCGGGACAGCGCCCGTCGGTACAGCTCCGTCTGTTCATCGGGGATGTCATCCAGCCCCACGCTTGCCGCATAGGATATTTTCGGAATATCATCGGGGACAAACTCCAGCAGATACACCGGATTGAGCACGCTCGGCGCCCAGATCTGGTCACTGCCGCAAACCACCGCATCAAATGACCGCACCACAGACGGCAAGCGGCTTTCGTCCTGCACCAGGTGGCTGAGCGTCAGCTTCTCTTTGCGAAAACGGATGAACGGGTAAGCAAAGCGGGCAGGAAACAGCTTCCCGAGCAAATATGCAAGCCGCTCTCTCGACGCAGAGACCGTGCCGTATTTTCTGTTGCGATAGTCAATCAGCACGGGGGCATACCCCAGCGCTTTCAGCTGGCTTTGTAAGGCATACGCCTGCAGTGCACTGCCGAAATTGGCATAGTAGTGCCATGTCAACATGGCGACTTTTTTCTTGTTCATACACTTATCCTTTTTCTGTGGCGGCGATCACATCGTGCCACTTTTCCTGCCACCGTTCCAGACTGAACGCGGAGGCGGCGACCGCATAGCCGTTGTCCGCCAGAGAGCGGCGAAGGTCTTCGTTATCGATCAGGGTTTTGACCGCTTTATACAAATCCTCTTCGCGAGGAGAAATCATCAACCCATTGTATCCGTCCAGCACAATGTTGGTCATGCCGCCTACGTTGGTGCATACCGTCGCGCATCCCGCCGCCATCGCTTCCAGCAACGACAACGATGTGCCTTCCGACCCGACCGTCGGCACCACGGCAATGTGCTTGTCGGCGTGGATTTTGAAGGAATCCTCCGCCTGATACGACGTAAATGTCACACGGTCGCTGAACGGTTCCAGAACACGCCGCATAGAGGCTTCCGCAGGCCCTGTTCCCGCAACCGTCACATCCACATTGTCATATTCCGCCAGAATGCGGCTCATCACGTTCGCGAACAGGGTCGTGCCACGGTAGGTTTCCAGCCGTCTGGCAAATATAATGCGGATGTTGCCGTCCGGCTTATCGCCACGCGCGGGAATGTTGGTGAAGTTGGGAATCACGGTCATCGGCACGGCTTCATAAGCGGTGGAAGCACGATACCAGTTGACATAGTTGTGGTCAACACAGACCACCCGTTTCGCCATGCTGATGCGTTGCAGTTTCTTCCACAGGCTACGCACCTTGCGGAAGATAAACAGGTTGTTTTTCGAAACCGACACCCCCTCCTGCAGGGGAATGTCCCAAGTGATGCCGTGCTGGATCACAATGCTTCTGGAGGCATGATTGGGAGCAATCTGGCAGTCGGTGGCAAACAGAAGGATATCCGTCTCGTCACAAAACTCTTTCTTCACTTCATTGAGGATCGTGGCGACCTGCTTGTCCATCGTCTTATCCTGCGGGGTCGGAACATTCACGATCCGTACCCGATTGACCGTGACTTCCGCGCGGTCGGGAAAGCCCGTTCCGAACACGTGACAGCGATAGCCTCGTTCCTGAAACACCGCTATCAGATGATGCAGATAGGTCTGAATACCGCCCAGCGTAAACCTCGATTGATCGAAGTCATAATATTTGCTGAAAATAATATATACTTGTTTCTCGGCGTGCATGGCTTCGCCTCCTGTTATCGTTCATTCCACATTTCGAGAGATTTTTTCGCAATCTCACTGTACAGGAACACATCGGTCAGATCCGATAAAGCCGCCTGCTTCATGGCGTGATAGCGCTCGGTAAAGTGCAGAGCTTCCAACGTTTGACGGATCGTATCCACCGATGCGTCCGGCATAAACGCGGCGTTGCCGCCCGCATCCACGTGCGTCATACCCTCCCATTGCAAAAAGACGCAGGGCGCTTTCGCGGCACACGCCTGTTCCCAGAGCACCGAGTGCTGTCCCGGAAAAACCACAAGATCGGCGGCAAAAAACAGATCATAAACCGCATCCGCCGCCACCCAGCCGATATACTGTATCGTATCGCTCGTATCGGCGAGCGCATGAAACGCATCCTTCACGTCATCCTGAACATTGCCGAATACCACGAGCTTGATGTGTTTGAGGTCTTTGCAGGCGGCAAGCAACGGAATCACCTGTTTGCGGCTGTCGATTTTGCCGCCCGTCATCACCAGAAATTCATTCTCTCCTACGCCAAAGCGTTCCCGCAAAGACGCGCGGATCTCCTCACGACGGGAAAATCGGATTTTTTCGTCATCGGCACCCATGATCAGCACGTCCGTTTTGGCGGGAGAAATCCGATAATACTCTTCCGCATACGTTTTGCGCCACGGGGTCACGCCGTACACGCGGGATACATATTTCTGCGTCTGTCTGTTCAGCGCGCGGTAATAGGCGCGCATCATCTTTTGACGAACGGTCGAGCACTTGGTGCCGATATTATAATCCAGATGATTATCCTGCACCACCACACACGGATGTCCCGCTTTTTCGCGTTGCTTTTTGTAGCGGATCACATCGAAAATCGTACGGCTCATCAGCCCGTGATAAAAAATGAAATCCGGTTGCCGTTCCGTCAAGGTCTCATACACATCCATGTGGGAAAAGACGGTGGTCAGCATATCACTCGCGTACCGTTTATACGGGAAGCGGATCACTTCAAATCCATCCACGGAGGTAAAGCGCCGTTCGTCGGTATGTACCACGGTGCCTTCGGCATGCATCATATCGGTCACCAGCAGGATCACATCGTGACCGAGCTTTGCATGATATTTCGGGAGCAGATTGTCCTGATATCCCCAGCCATCGTTAAACGGGGCATTGGGCGCAATATGTACAATGGTCATTACCGTACTCCCCCTTCTCTCCCACCGTATGTCACCGTTATGCGGCGGTTAATCGTTCTTCGTCCGGCGCCGCCTTGCGGAACACCGCATTGGCGCAAAACGCAAAGAATGCAAAGAATGCCGGCGAATGGTTGAGGTAACTTCCCGTTACCATCAGTCCCAGTAATCCGTTGGCAAGCAGCATCAGCACAAAGAAATGCTCCGGTTTGTGTTTATTCTTCATGCCGCCGATCATCGCCGCCACCAGCAATACGATGACGACGGTTCCGAGGATCCATCCGAAATCCACCCACAGCTCAATAAACAGGTTGTGGACGTAGCCTCCGTTGAGGAACACGCGATCGCCGCGCATGCCAAGACCGATCCAACCGATATGCCGTATGGATTCTTCATAGATGGCCATGCGATTACTGTCATCCAGGAAAATGCCCTGAATCAGATATTCAAACGTGCGGCTTTCGATTGAGAACATCTTCAAAATATCCGTAAACAGCGAGATGATCTCCTCTTTGAAGATGACATATACCAGCACGGCCGCCACCGCTACAATCAACTGCGCGACGGCTTTTTTGCTCAGACGCATCGACAGGATATTATAAAATACAATCGCCAGCACAAAGGACACCAGCGCGCCTCTGGCGCCGCCGACCGCAAACACAAACAATCCGATCACCAAGAATGCGACGTGCCACGCTTTGTGCTTTTGCGGTTTATGATAGAACAGCACAAACAGTTGCAGCATCATGTTGTACGAAAACGTCATGTACTGCTTGCCGTGGATATCGCCGCCGAAGAAGAATACGATGATCGACATCGCCACGATCAGATAGGAAAAGATTACCAACACCTGTTTGAAATACGCGTAATCCCGCAGTTTGCGGACGAAAATGTAACACGGCATGGAATACAAAAAAGTCAGATACAGCGGGTTGTCCGCATAATCCGCCAACGATGTCATCATATGTTGCCGATTTTGCGGATGCAGTAAATAGGACGATGCATACAGCAGTATAAAGGCACATACCACCACCAGCACATCCAGCGGCATGCGATGCTTATCCCATAAAAACATGACAACTCCCAAAGCAACCAGTATATACAGGATGCCGTAAAGTGCGACGGTATCAAGCACCGTCTGCATACCCACCATGTTCAGTATGGAATTTACCAAATTCAAAAGAGCCATGAAAGAAAGCATATACACAATCACAATTGCGTATATCTTCTGTGGTTCCAATCTGATCTTCTTACCCATGTTCTACTCCATTGATAAAATCCAAAATTCGTTTGACTTGTGTTTTGGAATTCTTTTCATTCACAATATACTGTTTTGCCCGCTTACCGAAGCGGTGAAGCACTTCATCGCTGTTATCAAACACCGCATTGATGGCGTCAGTCAGGCTTTGCACATCGTTATCCTCCGCGGAGAAAACGTATTGAAAGTACTCATCGGGAATGCCCGGCAGCTTCGTTGTGAGGACAGGCGTTCCCGACAACATATATTCGATCGTTTTGGACGGAAAGCTGTATTTGGTGAACTCCTCGTTGACACCGCGGGGGTTGACAAGCAAGGCGGCTTGTTTTTCCCGCGTCAGAATTTCGTCGCGGCTGACCTTGCCGAAAAAGCGGATACGCGGGTTGCGCTGTGCCCGTTGCCGGATGTCCTCGACGGCGGGACCGTCGCCGAAAATCCACAGCTCGGTATCGGTTGCGCGGATGCGCTCAAAGGCATCAATCAGCTGAAAAATGCCGAATTTCTCATACAGCATGCCGGCGTACATCACCGCGCGCGGCGCGGCCTTTTCGACAGGCGGTTCATCGGCAACCGCGGCAATATCGGCGATTCCCTCCATCACGGTATACGGCTTTTCGGGGGCGACCACCTCGTGCATCGCATCGGTCAGACAGATGTACCCGTCGTATTCCCCCTGCAAGGCAAGCGCGCGATTCAAATAGCGGTTTTTCAGCTTGGTGACAAGCGAGCCTTGTTTTTCATTGACATACATATCCCGCAGAAGATCCGGGATAACCGCCATGGTTTTCAGGTGATACTTTTTGCCGTATCGGAGCAGATCCTTCACCAAAAACGGCGGGATCGAATACGTGAGGATCACGCCGTCCTCCCCGTTCGCCTGTGCCCATTGTCGGATGATGCGCGCGGCGTCACGGCGGCGGGTCATTTGCTTGATGAACGGAAGGTTGACGGTGCGAAGCCATCGGCAGGTCGTGCCGATCGGCAACGTCTCCGTTTGACCGCCGAAGTACAGATACCGGCTGCCGGGAAATGTGGGAATCATCGGAAAACTGTGAATCTCCACCTCAATATGATTTTCGACAAATCCGCGCAGTAACGCGGTTTCAAATACAATCGTAGCAACCGTCGGCTTTTGTCGGCATTGTTCAAGCATCGCTTCATAGCCGGGCAAATCACAGACGGTCCCAAAATATAACACTTTCACTTTTATCGTTCTCCAACCACAGAATAAACGGCTTGTTCAAGGGCGTCCACCGACTGCGGAACCGCTATACCTCCGTAAGATGCCACGATCTCTTCGCATGCGGTGTCCTGATAGACAATCGCGGGCGTTCCGCAAGCCAACGCTTCCACCGTTGTCAGCCCGAAGGTTTCCTCTTTACTGGGATTTAAAAACACATCGGCTGTTGTGTACCATTTTGCCAGATCCTCGGCACTGTCCGTTCGCGGCAGACAAAGGATGCTTGCCGGCACACGGCGGCATTGCTCTTCGCTTAAGCCGATGAGCACGATCCGATACGAATCGTCCAGACGGGAGGACAACGCCACAAAATCATCCAGTCCTTTTCTGGCATCCCATACGGTTGCCACCCCAAGCAGGATCGTTTTGTTCTGCAATCCGTACCGTTCCCGAAAGTCTCCGGGAGTCGGACGAAACACCTCGGTGTTGATGCGGTTATAGATTACCTCAATCGGATACTCTTTCAAAAAACTTTTTCGGACGAGCGACGCGAGCCAGTTCGACGGAGTGACCAGCGTCATATTCAAAACGCCGCAGAAGGCGTGTTGCTTTCGAATGTAATTTTGCTTACAGTTGGAACACCCGATGCTTTTGGGGTATTCCTTCTTTTGCGGGCATTGTACACAGCCCGTTTCCCATTGCCGACAGCCGACATAGGAAAAATACGCGCAATGCCCTGTGAATGCCCAGCAGTCATGCAGGGTCCATTTCACCTGCATCTGCGGTCTGCTTTTGATCCAATCAAATAACAATTCATAGTTGATATAATAGCCGTGCAGATTGTGAAGCCACAGCAACTCGGGATCATACGCCGTTGCCCACTTCAAAAAGGCTTCTGTCTGCCGCTTGGCATTCAGACCTTCATTGTCAAAAATACGCGCTTTGATACCGTTTTGTTGTATTTGGCGATCGGTGCCGATGCGATAGGATATGGAGGCATACCGTACAGGAACCTGCTCTCTGCCGTACGCAATCCGACACTCATGCCCTTCGTCGATCAGACGATCCGCCAAATCGGTGCAGATGCGCCCGGTACTGCGGATACCGCAGACCGAATTGATCATCAAAACTCTCATCGTTGTCTCCTGTTTTACCGAATTATCGCTCTTATCGCGCGTATCGTATCATCGGAATAATGCGTTTCTCCCCCCTCCGACCGCCGTCGGAGGGGGGAAGAAAGCCGGACTTACATTGTTGCCTTATGCCGCGGCATAGGGCGTGTTTTTAAACGCCTGACCATGGACGTACAGACCGTCCGCAGTCGGCATATCCACGGTTTCCAGCTTCGTGCAGTAGCCAAAGGCATTGCTGCCGATATAGGTAACCGTATCGGGAATATCCACTTCCGTCACAAACATCATGTAGAAGAAGCTGAGCGCGCCGATTCTCTCGAGTTTGCTGCCTTCCTCGAAGGTGACGGACTCGACCTTGTGAGCATACGCAAACGCATAGTTACCGACCGAGGTGATGTCCTTGCCGATCACAATGTGCTTGATGTTCTTGAGGTTCGAATACCAGGGCATCGACTTCGCGTCCGCGAAATCGGGCATAGCGCCGCTGCCGCCGATGGCCATCACGCCGTCACTCGTAAGCGTCCAGGTGATGTTGTCGACCGTACCGGCATCCACGACCACCGCGATGAACGGACGGGTCGTATGCGCCAGGCTGTATTGCACCGCAAACTTATGCGCATAAGAGCCCTCTGCCACGTTCAGCACCGCCTTGGGCGAATTTCTGAACGCATTCGAATACATCGAGGTCAGATCCTGCGGAATGTACACATTCACGAGGTTTGTGCCGTAGCCGAACGCGCTGTTGCTGATGGACTTCACCGTCTCGGGGAGCGTGATGTCCGTAGTCTTCTGCAGATAGAAGAAGCTGAGCGCGCCGATCGTTTCAAGCTTGCTGCCTTCCTCGAAGGTGACAGACTGCGTGTTG
>JAZQHP010000126.1:0-10190 GCA_045540655.1 Acutalibacteraceae bacterium | reverse complement strand
GGGGCTCGATCTCAAACTGACCGGAGGCGCCTACCTCGGGATGGTGGTATTTGATGGGGATGCCGGCCTGCTCCATGAGCATGACCATTTCGCTGCGGCACTCGTAGGTGGTGTCAAAGGGCTTGGCGATGTGATAGTTCTTCTGCTTGGGCACGACCACACCTTTGCCTTCGGTGGCGCTGTTCCAATAGGACTGTACCGCATCGACCGTCGCGCTGATACAGTCGGGGCTGACTTCCCAGCCCACCTGATCGAACAGATAAAATTCAAATTCGGGCAAAATCAGCATCGTATCGGCAATGCCGCTGTCCTTCATGTACTGCTCCGCCGCCAGCACGATGTTGCGCGGATACTGCGCGAGCGGGCGGTTTTCGGGGCTGTCAATGATCATCGCATTGCCCGTCATGGACAGCGTCGGGATGCTGCAGAACGGGTCGATGACCGCCGTGTCGGGATCGGGAATAAAGACCATGTCGCTCTTTTCCACCACCGCGTAGCCGTAGTTGGAGGCATCAAAGCCGATGCCGCTTTTCATCGTATCCTCCGAAAAGTTTCTGGCAGGGATGGTGACGTGACGATATTGACCGTTGATGTCGACCATTTTAAAATCGATCATCTCAATATCGTACTCTTCGATCATAGTCAAAATGTCTTGTACGCTTTTTGCCATATGATTCACTCCTTCAATCTATGGTATATCTTTATCATACAATATTTTCAGGCGAATAACAAGAGAAAAAGTGAGATTCAGCACATAAAAAGGCGGCTTTTCTCGCTTTTTCGTAAGAAAGCCGCCTTGCAGATTCATGCTATATTATGTCGGGTTACATCTTCGGCAAGCGACCGTAGAGAGCGGTTTGTTCCCGCAGGATACCTGCCAGCCAATCGTTGATGCACACGCCGTCGATACGCCACAACCAGTTGGTGCCGATGGTGGACGGCACATTGATCCGATAGGAGCTGTCGCCGCCGATCAGATCGTTCATCATCAGAATGCAGGTGTCCGCCACCGACATCAGCGCCGCGCGCATCATGGTCCAGTTGAAGCCCTCATCCGCAGGCGGACGAAGATAGCGCATAGCCATCGCCACATCCGCTTCGCTTGCGGTCTTGGTCCAGCCGAGAATGGTATCGTTGTCGTGCGTGCCGGTATACAATACGCAGTGATGCGGGTAGTTGTGCGGGAGATAATCGCTCTCCTCGCGTGTGTCAAACGCAAACTGCAATACCTTCATGCCGGGGAAGCCCGTGGACTTCAACAGCTTTTTCACCGCCGGCGTCAGATAGCCGAGATCCTCCGCGAAGATGGGCAGATCGTTGCCGAATTCCTCGCGGAAGGCGCGGAACAGCGCCATATCCGGTCCCTTCATCCATTTGCCGTTTTTGGCGGTTTTGTCGCCGTAAGGAATCGCATAGTAGGATTCAAAGCCACGGAAGTGATCGATACGAACGGTATCGTACAGCTTCATAGCGTGTCCCAGACGGCGTTTCCACCAGGTATACCCGTCTTCCTTCATCGCCTTCCAGTCGTACAGCGGGTTGCCCCACAGCTGTCCGTCCGCCGCGAACGCATCGGGCGGGCAACCGGACACGCGGGTCGGTCGCAACATATCATCCAGCTGATACTGCGCCGTGTTCGCCCAGGTGTCCGCGCTGTCATAGGCGACGTAAATCGGAATATCGCCGATAATGCGGATGCCGTGCGCGTTGGCATAGGCTTTCAGCGTCTGCCATTGCCCGGCAAACAGGAACTGTACAAAGCGATAGAACTCCATCGTCTGTGCGTGTTCTTTGCGCGCCGCCGCCAGGGCGGTCTTTTTCCGCAGACGAAGCGGTTCTTCCCACGTTTCCCACGCCTGATCCTCATGCGCATTCTTGAGCGCCATAAACAGGACGTATTCGTCCAACCACCACGCGTTGTCGCGACAAAAGCGTCGGTACGCCTTGTCGGGCGTAAACCGTGCAAAGGCTTTTTTCAGCAGCGGCAACCGATTGTCATACAGCTTGCCGTAGTCCACGCACAGCGGATCGTCGCCGAAGTCGACCGCATCGACCTCCTCCTGCGTAAGAAGCTCTTGTTCGATAAGCATATCCAGATCGATGAAATACGGATTTCCCGCAAAGGACGAAAAGGATTGATACGGCGAATCGCCGTAGTTTGTGGGGTTCAGCGGCAGGATCTGCCAATAGCTCTGCCCCGCCCGTTCCAGGAAATCCACAAACCGATACGCTTCCTTGCCGAACGTTCCGATACCGTAAGGAGACGGCAGGGAAAAAATCGGCATTAATACACCGCAGGTCCTCATTTGTCTTCTCCCCTTTTCGATCAACCCTTGACCGCACCTGCCAGCGCACCGGCAATGATGTGCTTTTGCCCGAGGAAGTACAGCAGCATGATCGGAATCAGGCACAGAATAATCAGCGCCATCGTTGCACCGTAGTCAACCTGTCCGTAGCTTCCCTGCAGGAACTGAATGTGAATCGGGATGGTCATATACTTCGTGCGATCCAGCACCAGATACGGCAACAGATAGTCGTTCCAGACCCACATGACTTCCAGAATACCGACCGAGATGTAGGTGGGTTTCATGATCGGCGCCACTACCAGGAAAAACGTCTGGATCGGATTGCATCCGTCAATGGTCGCCGCTTCTTCAATGTCCATGGGGATGCCCTTGACAAAGCCGGAGAACATAAACACTGCGAGTCCCGCACCGAAGCCGAGATAGATGATCGGGATGGTGAACGGTGTATTCAGCTTGAGGGTATCTGCCGTCTTCGACAGGGTGTACATCACCATCTGGAAGGGAACGACCATGGAGAAGATGCACAGGTAATACACGATTTTACAGAAGATGCTGTCTACGCGGCTGATATACCACGCCGCCATCGAGGTGCAGAACAGAATCAGCGCCACCGACAGTACCGTGATAATCAGGCTGTACAGAATCGACATATAAAACGGATAGTTGCCGTGCATAATGCCGGTGATGTAGTTTTGCATGCCTACAAAGGTGTCGGCATTCGGAAGCTGGAAGGGCGTCAGCGCAATGGCGGAGCTTTCCTTAAAGGAGTTCAGCAGAACCACCACCACGGGAAAGATCCACACCAAGGACAACAGCGCCATCAGGGCCGTCAACACAATACGTCCGATTTTCTGGGAAGGAGTTAACGCTTTATCCATTACGCTTGCACCTCCTTGCTACGGGTGAAATAGAGTTGCGCCAGAGCAATCACAACCACAACCACGAAGAAGATCACGGCTTTGGCTTGTCCGGGGCCCATCGATGTCACGTTCTCATAGAACGAATTGTAAATATTGAGCGCCAGCATCTCGGTCTGATCGTACGGTTTGCCCGCGGTCAACGCGAGGTTCTGGTCGAACAATTTAAAGGAGTTTGTCAACGTCAAAAACGTGCAGATCGTGATGGACGGCATCACGCAGGGCAGGGTAATATGCTTGAGCATCTGCCATCCGTTCGCACCGTCGATGTGCGCCGCTTCGATATACTCGCCCGGCACATTCTGCAGACCGGCGATGTAAATGATCATCATATAACCGATCTGTTGCCAACAGGTCAGAATCACGAGCCCCCAGAAGCCGTAGGTCGCATTCAGCGCCAGCGTCGAATTCAGGAAATACATAATCAGACCGTCCAGCAAGATTTTCCAGATATAGCCAAGGACGATGCCGCCGATCAGATTCGGGATGAAAAATACGGTACGGAAAATCGTGGAGCCACGCAGTTTTTTTGTCAACGCAAACGCGATGAAGAATGCCGCCAGATTGATCACGATAACGGACACAACCGTAAACGCCACGGTAAACCAGAACGCATGCGTAAAGCTCTCATCCTTAAACGCGGTCACATAGTTTGAAAAACCGACAAATTCGCGGAATTTCAACGTCTTGAAGCGGAAAAAGGATAAATAAATACCTTGAATGAACGGCCACACAAAGCCGATGCAAAACGCCACAAAGGTCGGGATCAGAAACAGAATGCCGAACTTACGCACCGTGCGGCGTTGGCTGGCATTATTGATTGCGGAAGGATTATATTTCTTGGCTTTAGCTTTCACAATTGCCATCCCCCTCACCTCTTTCAAATCAAAATAAACAAATGGGGGCGGGCTTTTCGCCCGCCCCCGAGGATGCTTCGCAACTTATTGCTTATCGTGCATTACGCGTGGGAAGCCTCGTATTGAGTCGCCCAGCCTTCCACGAACATCTTCTCAACAGCCGCCCATTCGCCGGTGCCCGCAGAGTAGTCCGCCAGAGCAGAGACGACATCGCCGCGCCATGCTTCGACGTTCGGAGTGTGGTTGAACGCCCAGGACACGTTGTAGCAACCGTCAGCAACGTATTGGTTCATGATGTTGCACAGCACGTTATCCACTTCCTTGGCAGCCTTGAAGGGAGACACAAAGCCCATATCGGTCGCCAGAGCGGTGGTGCCGGTTTCGCTGGTGACAACCCAGTTCAGGAAGTCCAGCGTAGCCTTCTGATCGGCTTCGGAAGCCTGGGAGTTGACCGCCCAGTAGTTCTCGGTGCCGCAGCACAGACCTTGCTTCTCGTCCTTCACGCCGACGTACAGGGGCAGATAGCCGAGGTTCTCATCGCCGATCGCGGACACGTTACCGTATTCCCAAGTACCGTTCTGATAGAACACAGCCTTGCCTTCCTTGAATTCCGCAACCGCCTGGTCGCCGGTCACAGAGGTCAGGGTCGCCGGATCCACCGTGGAGTTGTTGATGTACAGATCCCAGATGTTCTTGTAGTTCTCAAGATAGGTACCCTTGATGGTAGCAGGCTGAGTGGTGATGCCGTCTTCTTCGAACTCATAGTACAGCGGCATGTTCGCCAGATGGCCGGAGAAACGCCAGCTGGACGAAGAATCGAGGCCGGCGGAGGTGAACGCCGCAAAGCCGAGATCCGCCGAACGAGCGGTGATGTCTTCCGCAACCTTCTTCAGGTCCGCAAAGGTCTTGATGTCATCCATGGTGTAGCCCGCTTGCTCGAGCAACGCCTTGTTGGTGATGATACCGAAGCCTTCGTACACATACGCGATACCGTAAACCGCATCGCCCTCTTTGATCGCGAAATCATCGGAGGTCAGCTGCGAATACACGCCGGAGCCGCTCAGATCCAGGCAATAATCTTTCCAGGATTCCAGAGCAATCTGGCCGCTGATCTGGAACAACGTGGGAGCTTCGCTCTTGTTCATTTCGGCAGTCAGCGTCTCTTCGTAGGTGCCTTGCGCGGCGGTCAGAACGGTCACGGCCACGCCGGTCTCTTCGGTATACTTCTTGGCGAGTTGTTGCCAAGCTTCGTCTTGCTCGGGTTTGAAGTTCAGATAGTAGACAGAACCGGTTTCGGTGTTGTCCGTGCCTGACGGATCAGTCGTCGCAGGAGCGCATCCTGCCAGTGCACACATCATCATGCACAGCGCCAGTGCCATTACCAGTAATTTTTTCATTGCTCTTCCTCCTAAAAATGTTGTAAAGTCATTGCTGACTTCCGTCTCTTGCATTATAGCATCTCTTTTGTGCGAATGCAATAGTTTTTTTCTACTTTTTACGATTTTTTCTTACATAACGTCGTTATTTTGATAATTCAACGATTTGGCGGCGATATCCCGCGAAGCAAGAACGCGTGGTTCCGCGAGCGTCCCGTTTCATCCTACGCCGCATCGATGCCGAATATGCGATCATACACGTTATCGTTTGAAAAGTGACGTTTGCAACCTTGAGATGATCACACATATATAATAGTATAAAAAACCACATACCCGCTCTCTTTCAAAAGCGGATATGTGGTTAAAAAACTGTTTGGTAAGGAACGCTTAAGCCGATCAGCGTCTTAATTTATAGAGCATGATTTCACGCGCATCGAGCGTGGTAACGTCTCCGTCACGGTTGTAGTCCGCCGCTGTCTCGTACGCCTTGTCCAGCGTCGTGCCTCCGAGCTTATACAGAATGGCCAGGCGCGCATCGGTGGTCGTCGCATCGCCGTCGCCGTTTACATCACCACTGACAATAATCGTCGCGGTATCAACCGCAGCACCGTTCACCGTCAGCGTCAGCGTCATGCCGGTGCCGAGCCAGCCGCTGACCGCATTGCCGTTTTTATCCGTCACAGACAGCATACCACTGTGATTCATGGCGTTTTTCAGTTGCACATCCGTGGTGCCTACGCTGAGTGCTTCCAGGCAACCGTCGGTCACGGTATATGATCCGCTGATCGCCGTCGGAGCTTCCGCGCTGTCGGCAACATTGGTGAAGCCGCATTCATACAGCTGAACCGCCTGATCCTTACCGCCGACCACAAACATCCGGCACGACACAATCGACACCAGACCGCTGTCACCGACGTGCCCCTGCTCACGCACATACTTGCCGAAATCCAGCATCATCGTTTCGCGATCCCGTGCGCCGAAATCGTTGTCGCCCTGTCCCGCCAAGGTCGATGCTTTGACTTGAGCCAATGAACCGTCGGAGGAACGATACGCGACGGTCACGTTGAACGAAGCTGTGGCAGAAAAGTCAAGACGCAGATACGGCGTTTCATCCACATCTACCGATTCCGCAACGGGAGTATCTATCACAGGCCAATAGTGACCCTCCCCGCCTTTGTACAGCGAAACCGAGCCGTCTGCCAGGTAATACGGCCACACATACGACTTGCCGTCGGCGGCGGTGGGGGTGTCGGAAATGAACTCTTTAGGCATCAGCGATACGCTGTTCACGACCGCTTCTTTCGCCGCCTGAAGGTCGCTCAGGCGTTGATACAAACGATACGGATCCGTCGTGTTCACGTTCAGCTCCGTTGTCGCGCGCGCAATCGCCCCTTGCAACGCGGCGGACGGATCGGCGATTGCCGCGGCTTCATTCACCGCCGCACGCAACGTATCCGCATCGGTTTGAGCCGCCAGCGGCGCACACGGCAACACATACGTTTTCAAATATTCCTGAAGTGTCGCTGCCGCCGCTTTATGCTCGGAAGCCGCAGGGTGCGCACCGGCACCGCTGCCGCCGTAGGGCAATGTCACAAAGAAAAAGCCGTTGTCCGCGCCGCCGAGCTCATTCACAGCCGCTTGCACTTCGTTGCTGAAGAACGTGCCCATCATGCCCGTGCACCACACGACCTTTGCACCGGGGTTCTTTTCACGCGCCAGTTGCATCAGATTTTTGGCGCCGACCTGAAATTCCGAGCCGGACACGCCCACACGCGTATCGTTGGTACCGAGGTTGATGATCACCACATCAG
Source organism: Acutalibacteraceae bacterium (assembly GCA_045540655.1). Lineage (GTDB taxonomy): Bacteria > Bacillota > Clostridia > Oscillospirales > Acutalibacteraceae > RGIG1959. The sequence goes on along the minus strand of JAZQHP010000126.1, from coordinate 2,923 downwards.
CCAGTGTATCAAACGGATACAGCGTTTCGTCGCGATTCAGGCACAGATACGGATACAGTTTTTGCATGTTATCGCCATTCTCGTTCTGACCACGGACGCAACCGTAGCCGCTGACCTGGCATACACGCACATCGGCACCGAACGCTTTGCCTGTCAGAAACGCGTAGGTCTGGGTGCCGTCCTGATATTTCGGATGGAAGCCCTGATGAGCCGTGCCGTCCCAAAGGCAACCGTAGCCGCCCGAGATGGAGTCGCCGATCACGTCAAATGTCAGGGGCGCTTTCGGCGCGGGCGGCAACAACGTGCCGGTGAAGGTGACCGAGAGACCTACGCAGAAGGATTGCGACGCTTCGGTCTGGCGATACACTTCGATATGGTGATCCCCCTGTGCAAGCCCGGAGGCAAGCACAATATTTTTTGTCTCGTACTTGGCGTGTTCCGTACATTCCACCCGCACGCGCGAGCGCACACCGTCCACCACGACAGTGAAATATTGGGCAAGTTCGTTACCCCAGTTGATGCACATCACATTCGCATTGAACTTGACATCGCCGCCGCCGTTGAAATAGAATTCAAAACCGGATGCCACGTTGTCCATCAGCAATCCCGTCTGATATTCCATCGCCCGACCGAGCACACGATATGATCCGGCCATCTGGGAAAAATTCAAGGTCCGTTCGGTTGCCGCCGCGCCGATGACCATCGGCATACAGGCAATCAGCAAACACGCGACCAGCGCAAAGCTTAATACACGCTTCATGAATGAGCCTCCCTATCTTTTGATGATAAAATAAGTATAACAGGTGTTTTTTCAAAAGGCAAGAGTAATCGACGACAGAGGCGAAGAAAACACCAAAAAAAGAGCACACCGATTGGTGTGCTCTTTTTTTTGGTGCGGATAAGAGGACTTGAACCTCCACCGAGTTGCCCCGATTAGAACCTGAATCTAACGCGTCTGCCTATTCCGCCATATCCGCATATGAACTTCGTCACCTTGCGGCGACAGGTGATATTATAGCGCGCTTCGATTCAATTGTCAAGAGTAAATTGAAAGAAATTTTAAAAATTTCATCCGATCAATTTCCGTCGCATCTGCCCGAGGATCACCCGCTCACGCCGCGACACCTGAACCTGCGTCATACCAAGCTGTTCCGCCGTTTTTTGCTGGGTCAGCTGACGCATATACCGCAGAATAATCAGCGCCCGATCGCGCCCCTCCAGTTCCGAAAGCACCTGCTCCAGCGCCAGGCGATCCGTGATACGTTCCTCAATGGCTTCGCCGGGCAGATCGATCTGTTCCCCGTCGTCCTCCTCCGAACGGCGGGTCAGCGACAGCGTCGGTAACGACACGCACAACGCCTCGGACGCTTCCTCGCGGGAAATCCCCATGGCGGCGGCAATGTCTCCCACCGTCGGCTCCCGATCCAGTTCATTGGTCAGGCGTTCGCGTACACGCGCGGCGCGAATGGATAATTCCCGCAAGGAGCGACTGACACGCACACTGCCGCCGTCGCGGAACAAGCGCCGCATCTCCCCCATAATCAGCGGCACGGCATACGTGGAGAAGCAAAAGCCGCGTGTCTCATCAAAACCATCCACCGCTTTGACAAGCCCGACACATCCCGCCTGAAACAAATCGTCGTATTCGGGACCGCGCCCGATAAAACGGCGGGCAACGGTATGCACCAGGCCGATATTGTCCTCAATCGCCTTGTCGCGCCCGTTCATAGCACATCATCCCGCCGCCGACGCTTGCGTATGTACTTCTCCATGGTCACGGTGGTCCCTTTCCCGACGGCGGATCGTACCTTCATCGTATCCATGAAGCTTTCCATCACGGAAAATCCCAGCCCCGACCGATCCTCGCCGCCTGTGGTATACAGCGGTTCCATCGCCTTTCGGACATCGGGAATGCCGCAACCACGATCCCGCACCTTCACCATCACCCGCCCATTTTCAAACAGCTGTACCGTGATATAGATATCCCCGATATGATCGCCGTAGGCATGGACAATGCAGTTGGTCACCGCTTCGGACACCGCCGTGCGCAGATCCGCCAGCTCATCTACCGCCGGATCCAGTTGGGCGACGAATGCCGCCACAGCACTGCGGGCAAAGCCTTCGTTTGCCGAGCGACTTGAGCACACCAACCGCATTTCGTTCATGCTTTTCATAAGAATCCCTCCTTTGTTAAGTATCCCAGATCGGCAAACGCTCGAGTCCCGCCAGCCGCATCACCCGCTCCATGCGCGGCGATGCCGATCGCACCCGAAGCGCTCCGCCGAGCGCCGTGACACGTTTATACCGTCCCATCACAAATCCAATGCCCGAACTGTCCATAAACGACAGTCCGCCGAAATCCAGTACCAACAGCTTCGGTCGGCGCGTGCGGATGAGCTCGTCTACCTGATCACGTAAAGGGGCCGCTCCGTGATGATCCAGTTCTCCCGTCAGGTACACCGTCACCGTTGATCCGTTGACAGCTGTTTGCAGTTCCATGTCGTCTCCACTTCCTTTCCGATCCTGTCGGCATTTATTGTACACAATCATCACAGCGAAACGGCACGAAACCCGCCGTCGAACCGCTGAATTTTTAAAAAAATCGCAAAAAAACCAAATTAGGGGTTGATTTTTTGAACGTTAGCCTATATAATAGTCTAGCGTCGTGTGGATGACCCCCACCCGTCTCATGAATACATGGAGAAGTCGCGTAGCTGGTCGAGCGCGCACGATTGGAAATCGTGTAACGGCTAATCCCCGTTCGAGGGTTCGAATCCCTCCTTCTCCGCCAAAGAAAAAAGCAAGCTGAAAGGCTTGCTTTTTTTCTTTGGTGGAAATGAAGCGCACCTGACGGTGCATGAAAAATGAAGTCGCTTTGCGGCTATGAAGCGTGCCTGCGGCACATGAAAAGACAATGTGCGCT
>JAZQHP010000125.1:0-15088 GCA_045540655.1 Acutalibacteraceae bacterium | reverse complement strand
AAGGAGGGCTTTTCGCCGCATTTGCGGCAGTGGGGCACGTAAAACAAGTGACAGGTTTTTTCAGGGCGTCTTTAGATGCGTGTTGGGAAAACGCCCTTCTAGGGCTTATTCAAGCCTCCGGCTTAGCCGGAGGTTGTGACTGTTGTTATCGGCACGCGTGATGTTGCGCCAGGTAAAGCGCGCCGTCCACATTCTCGGCACGTTCCTCGACAATGGTGCATTTTGGAAAGCGCTCGACGAGCTTTTGCATGAACAGGTTACGCGTGAGCTCCACCTTTGTCAGAATCGACCCCGTCATGCCCACTGTGAACACAGGATACATCCCGATGCGGCGGGCGGTCGAAGCCACCAGCTCCACCAGCTCCTCCATACCGCGGTCCACCACTTCCATCGCGAGCGGATCGTGCTCCGCCGCCGCTTTGCTGACCAGCGGAAAATACGCGGCAATGCGTTGGGGAGACGGCGATCGGTAAATTTCGCTAACCAGCTCCTCGTGAGTGTCCACGCCGAACGCGTCCATCAACTGATCGAGCAGAAGCGATCCCTTGCTCGCGCGTCCGTCTATTGTGCGCACCACCGTCTTCATCGCGTCACCGACCATGCTGTAGCCACTGCCCTCATCCGAGAACAGATATCCCCAGCCGCCCACGCGGCACACCTCGCCGTCGGCGTTTTTGCCCCAGCAGATAGAGCCTGTGCCCGAGGCGACCACCACGCCCGCTTGCTCCTTGAGCGTCGCGAACAGCGATGCGTAGCCGTCGTTGACCGCCAGCACATTGGCGCACCCGCTCGCTTCGCGGAGCACCCTGTCGAAAAAGTCATAGTCCTCCTTGGTATCCGCACCCGCGGCTCCCATGCAGATGCCGTCGAGCGTGCCGTCGGACGGCATCGCGGCAAGCGCTTTGCTGATGAGCGAGCGAAGCAGGTGCTCGGCTTCTTCGGGTGCGACGGTGTACGGATTACTGCCGCCGCCCTGTTCTTCAAACACGACCGTGCCGCGTTCATCCGCCATGCGGAGCAGGGTTTTACTGCCGCCGCCGTCAATACCGATATAATATTTCATCGAAAGAATCCTCCTTTTTCAGTCCGCCTTGTCGTCCAGGCAGTCCTGCAACCGTCCGCCGTGCGCGTCCAGACGATTCCTGGCCGCGGCGGCATCGCATCCGAGCAGGATCATCGCCACCGCCGTTTTTACATGGTAATCACACGCTGTCAGCGCGGCGACCGCCTGCGCTTGGTCGGCGCCTGTCAGATCCATCAGCAAGCGGGTCGCACGCACACGCAGTTTATCGTTGACCGCGGTCATATCCACCATCGTGTTGCGATACACCTTCCCGAGGCGGATCATAATCGCCGTCGACAGCATATTGAGCGCCAGCTTCTGCGTGGTGCCCGCCTTCATGCGGGTCGAGCCCTGAATCGCTTCAGGTCCCGTTTCGATCACCACGCTGTGCACCGCCGCCGTCGACAACAACGACTGCGGCACATTCGTGATCGCCACGGTGTACGCCCCCGTCTGCGTCGCAAACCGCAACGCTTCATGAGTATACGGCGTGCGTCCCGATGCGGCGATCCCGACCACCGCATCCGCCGCCGACAAATGCTGTGCCGTCAGATCGGCAACCGCACCCGCGCGGTCATCCTCATCCCCGAGGCGTGCATCGGGCAAGGTATCATAGCCGCCCGGCACCAACGCCGTCACGAGCGACGGCTCCACACCGTAGGTCGCGGGGAGCTCCGCCGCGTCCAGCACGCCGATGCGACCGCTCGTGCCCGCTCCGACATAAAACAAGCGTCCGCCTTGTGCGAGCCGCGCGGCAATCTCGCCGGCGGCTTGGGCGAGAGAGGGCAACGCCGCTTCCATAGCATCCACCGCACGGCGGTCTTCCTCGTGAATCATGCGCATCACCGCCGTCAGATCGGCGTCCCCGATCGTCACGGTCCGCGGATTGTTCTGTTCGGTCGGCAGACGGTTTACTTCATGTGCCATGACGCTCCCCCCTTTGCGACCCAGTATACCACACCTGCGTCGTAAACGCAACTCGAATCGCCCCGAAAACACAAACAAATACGCTCCGACAACCTGAAAAAAGGCGGTCGGAGCGTATTCTTAATACAGTACCAACACCAGACGGAACCAGATCCGTCGGATCCATGACGCACGTCTGAGGCGTGTCACGGCTTCGGCATTATACGCTTCAAAGCAGGCAAGCTCATCGGTCGTGAGCGTATCCCGACTGAACGCCGCCTTTTGCGCCAACTCATACAACCGCTCGGGCGGATCCTCGCGGCATGCCGCCGCCAACCGCCCGGCATCGTGCCACAGCAAGCGGGCACGGGTATTCGGATCGCTTCGCGCCCTTCGGCGACGACGCACCCGCAAACGGATCGCACGCTGTCCCGCCACCGCGATCACCACCGCCGCGATGCCTGCCGCTGTCAGCAGGATCTCCTTGATCGGCAGTGTTACAAGCGGACGGTCGGGCTCACTCACCGACGGCTTCGTAGTTTCGGTTGTTTCAGTATCCGAGGGGGCGGTGGTGGTCGTCGTATCCGCTTCGTCGGTCGGCTCGGTCTCCTCGGTCGGAAGGCCGAGTGCCGCGGCGGGGGTCGCCTCCAGGCGCACCCACCGATCCATCAGCGGCTCATAATATTCCACCCACGCATGCGCATGCTTTTCCAGCACCGCCGTCCACGTGGTGCGCTCCACCTCGCGGGCATAGCCCGTCACATAGCGGGTCGGCACGCCTGCCGCGCGAAGCAACACCGCCGTTGCCGTCGCAAAGTGGACACAACAGCCCTTCTGATAGTCCTCTAAAAACCAGCGGGCAAAATCCTCGCCCTCCTCGGGCGCGGAATAGGTATATTCCACATAGTCCGCCTGTGCCTTGACATAATCGGCAACGGCATCCGCCTTTTTGGTGTAGGTCATGCCGTCCTCCACGAGCGGCGCAACAACCGTCTGCGCCCATGCAGCCGTCGCTTCGGGCAGCGCGAGATACTCATCGTAATACCCTTCGATCCACATCTCCCACTGCGGGGCAACCGTGATCTCGTGCGAATGTTCGTGGCCGTAAATCGACGGCGGCATCATGGCAAAATCGTTCCGTTCGTAAGGAACAAACAGATCCCCGTCAAGCGACGGCAGATAATCCTCGGGTAGCTCGTACGTGACGCTCGGCGGCGTATACGCGGGCGTATTGGCCGCCATCGCCTCTACCTGTTCTTTCCAGTTTTCGTCAAGCTCCGCAACCTTCCAGGTGTATTCCGTGTCGCGTTTCATGTTGCGGATGTTGCCGCCTTCGGCCGTCGCGCGCGACGCGGGATAATACGGCACAAATTTACGGGCATAGTTGATGGGGGTCTGCACCGACAGATACCAGTCGGCATCGTTGCCGTTGCGCAACGAATCGTAACGCTCGGGATCGGAGCTCCAGCGTGCCCCGTCATACAGGTTGTAATCCTGCTCGCGGACATACACGACCGTTTCCTTGGAGGCAAGCAGTTTCATCACCATCTGCGAACTGCGGGGATAGCCCGCCTCCTCCAGCTCCTCCACAGGGGAGCGGCTGTACGCCGAGTGAATGTTATCCTCTGATCCGCTGTGCAAGCCGATGCGGTGCAACAGGTGATCACGCCACTCATGCTTGAGATCGTAGTCCCCGTCCGACGGGAACACACAAAAGAGCACGGCAGTCGCCGCCACCACCGCCACCGCAGCGGTCAGCGTGCGTGTCACACGCGGCGCGCGGCGCTGTTTTGCGCCGCTGACCGCCAGCAGATAGGTCACCAGACCGACCACCCACAAAAACATCCATACGCCGCCGGGCGGTGTATGCGTGGCAACCAGGCACGGCAGAATGGGCAGTGCTGACACGCCGATAACGATCAGCGGCTGAGCACCTTTTGCAAACGCAAACGACAGCCATGCACCGAGCACCGCCGTGAGCCACACGATCGGTTGTCCGGGTGTTTTCAAAAAGAGCGGATCGGCAAAGAAGGAGGTCGGCTCCCAGCCGTATGCCTCCTGATACGCCAGCGTGACGCGGTCGATAATCGCCATGCCGTGACTGACAAACGAGCCGAACACAACGAGCAACACCGTACCGACGACCGACGCCGCCGCAAGCAAAATCCAGGAATACCGTCCCCGACCGCAGGCGGTGCCGAGCACGGCCGCACCAATCGCTGCCGCGATCCACAGCCACACCGACGCGACCGCCACGGAAAAACCACTGCTGAAACCGCCGACCGCTCCCAATGCCAGAGCACATCCGAGCAGGGCGCTCATCAGCACATTCCCGAAGGAAATGGATGTCTTCATGCTTCGTCACCTCCGATATACAGGCGATGAAGCGCTGCAAATTCATGATCCTGAATACTGCCGCCCGTAGCAGGCGACGCACACAGCAGGCGATCCGTCACAAAGGACAGATCCCCCTCCCGCGTGACCGGCAGGTGGATCACGCCGTCACCGCCGAGAGCGGCGATGTCAAACGGCACATGATGATCGAGAAAATACGCGGCAATATACTGCAGTTGCCCGAGCTTACGGTCCATCTGCACCGCCGTACCGCCAATATCCAGCGCGAGAAGCCAGCGCATACTCGGTTGCATCGGCTCGCGCAGGATCGGCTTGCCGACCTTGGCGGTCATCTTCCAGTGCATGTGACTCAGACTGTCGCCCGGTCGATATTCCCGTAATTCATGGTATTCCGAAAATCCGCCGCCCGGTTTCGGAGCGAGCGATGCCGCCACGGCTTTTTCCACGTCGGCGGGCAACGGCGCTTCCAGCGGTTGCGGGCGCACCAGCGTGCGGCGATTGCCGCGCACCTTGACGGGAATCGGAATCAAACCGAGCCGATCGTAAACGAACGCCCGTCCCGACAGCACCTCCAGCGCACCGCAGTGGTCGGTCGGCAGACGGGTCTGCCGTTTGCCGCGCCATCTCTCGCCCGTCACACAGCGACGCAGGATCAGTTGTCCGCGAAACGGCAGTTCCTCACTGCAACACAGCTTCGCCTGCGCCTCGGTGTGCATCGCCACCGACAGCGGGCTGTCCACCGTCATCTTGGCGCGCAACATCCGCGGCAGACTGACCGCGAGTGATACAAACGGCAACCCGATCGTCACCCACAGCAGAATGGTGGATACCCATTCCTGATAAAAAATGTAAAACACGATACTGCCAAGCAACGTCAGCAGATACGCGATCTGTTGTTTCGTCATGGCATCAGGGCTTCGGCGCCGGGATGGTTCGCGCCAGTTCGTCGAGGATGTTTTCCGCCGTCATGCCCTGTCCTTCCGCTTTGGCGGACAACAGCAAGCGATGCGCCACCGTCACGGTCAGCACCTCGCACACATCTTCGGGCACGACATAGTCGCGTCCCTTCATCGCCGCCATCGCTTTCGACATGGCGGTAAGAGCAAGTGTCGCACGCGGCGAAGCACCGCGGGTGAGTCGCTCATCCTGTCGGGTGGCGGTGACCAGCTTGACAATATACGCGATCACCTCTTCGCTCACATGCACCCGCGCGACCTGCTCCTGCAACGCCGCGAGTTCCTCGCGGTTCATCACGCGCGGCAACACCGACAGCGGATTTTGCTCGCGCCGGTCCATCACCATCGCGATCTCCTGCGACGGCGACGGATAACCCATCGACAGCCGCACCGTAAAGCGATCCATCTGGCTGTCGGGGAGCATCTGCGTGCCCGCCGCACCCGTCGGATTCTGCGTGGCAATGACCGTAAACGGCACAGGCAGGGGATGGCTGACACCGTCGACCGTCACCTGTCCCTCCTCCATCGCTTCGAGCAATGCCGCCTGCGTACGCGAGGTCGCGCGGTTAAGCTCATCCGCCAGGAACAGATTGCACAGCACCGCACCCGGCTGATAGCGCATCTCGCCCGTTTTGGGATCCAGCACCGAAAAACCCGTCACGTCCGACGGCAACACGTCGGGCGTAAACTGCACGCGACCGTAATCCATATCCAGCGCCTTGGAAAAGCCAAGCGCCATGGTGGTTTTGCCGACACCGGGCACGTCCTCGATGAGAATATGTCCCTTGGCGAGAATCGCCGCCAGCGCAAAGGTCAGCACCTCTTCCTTGCCGACGATCACCTTGTTGAGTTCCGCAAAAAAGCCTTGTGCCCATGCGGTCATAGACGGTTGTTTGTCTTTCATATGTACACTCCCTTTTAGTCTACGGTCGGCTCTCCCGCCGCTTCGCGCTTTTGCTCGCGCCGCTGTGCGCGGAGATTCTTGAAAAACGATGTCAGCAACGCGGCGCATGCCTCGCGGCACACACCGCTTGTCAGCATCGGTTGATGGTTGTACGGCAGGTCAAACAGATTCACCAGCGAGCCGCACGAGCCCGCTTTCGGATCGGACGTGCCGAACACCACCCGATCCAGCCGCGCATTGATGATCGCGCCCGCGCACATGGGGCACGGTTCCAGCGTCACATACAGCGTACACCCGGACAGGCGCCATCCGCCGAGCGTACGACACGCCTCGTCAATCGCTTCGATTTCGGCATGGGACAGCGCATGCCGCACCGTTTCGCGCCGATTTCGTCCGCGACCGACCACCATGCCGTCGGCATCGCGCACGATCACCGCGCCGACAGGCACTTCGCCCTCATCGGCGGCAAGCGCGGCGAGCACAAGCGCTTCGTTCATATATTGTTCCTCGTGCAACGCGGTCATCCTCCTTGTAATTGTCCGTCCTTCATATATACCCGCCGCTCCGCCTGTGCCGCGACGCCGTCGTCGTGCGTGATGAGCACGACCGTGTGTCCGTCCTCGTGCAGTTCACGGATGAGCGCCATGACGATCTCCCCCGACTCGCTGTCGAGGTTGCCCGTCGGCTCATCCGCCAGAATCAGCGGCGGGTGCGCGGCAATGGCGCGGGCGGTCGCCACGCGCTGTTGCTGACCGCCCGACAGCTCACTCGGACGATGATGCAGGCGGTCGCCAAGCCCCACGCGGCGCAAGCTCTCCTTGGCAAGCTGTTGCCGCGCCGCCGTACCGAGCCCGCGGTACAAGAGCGGCAGTTCCGCATTTTCGAGGGCGGTCAGCTCGGGAATCAGATGAAACTTCTGAAACACAAAGCCGATATGCTGCCCGCGGATGCGCGACAGCTCCTGCGGCGACAGGGTCGCCGTATCCCGCCCGTCGAGCAAATACCGTCCGACCGACGGACGATCCAGACACCCGAGAATATTCATCAGCGTCGATTTCCCCGAGCCGGAGCGTCCCACGATCGCGACCCATTCGCCGCGTCGGATATCCAGCGAGACATCGTGAAGTGCATCCACCGCCGTGGATGCGGTACGGTAGGTTTTGGAAACCTGTTGTAAAGAAATCAGCGGCATCGTACGAGCCCTCCATGCATTTTGCATTAGTATACCCGCGCGATGCCGCTTCTATTTACCAGTCGATCTGATTGAACGCCGCGTGATGCTTGTCTTTTTCGGACAGATTGATCTCCATGCCCTCAGGGATGGGCCAATCGATGCCGATGGTGGGATCGTTCCACATGATACCCACTTCGGATCCGGGCGCATAATAGTCGTCCACTTTGTAGACGAATTCCGCTTCCTCCGACAACACGAGGAAGCCGTGAGCGAAGTACTTCGGAATGAAGAACTGCTTTTTATTCTCGGCGGACAACAGCACACCGACATACTGACCGAAGGTCGGACTGCCGCGGCGCAGGTCCACCGCCACGTCGTACACTTCGCCCTTGACCACACGCACCAGCTTTGCCTGCGTGTGCTCGCTCTGGAAATGCAGACCGCGAAGCACGCCGTAGGTGGAGGAGGATTGGTTGTCCTGCACGAATTTGGCATCAATGCCGCCTTCGATGAAATCCTTCTCCACATAGGTTTCCATGAAGTATCCGCGATTGTCGCCGAACACCTTCGGCGTGACAATCACCACGCCGTCAATGGCGGTTTTTTCAAAGGTAAAATTGCCCATGATCGTCTCTGTTCTCCTTCGATCTTTATTTGTCGGCGTACATCTTGTCGTAGTACTGCTGATACGCGCCGCTCGTGACGTTTTCCACCCATTCCTTGTTGTTCAGGTACCATTCCATGGTCTTGACGATGCCTTCCTCGAAGGGGGTTTCGGGATACCAGCCGAGCGCATCCTTGATCTTCTGCGGATCGATGCCGTAGCGGCGGTCGTGACCCTTGCGGTCGGTCACATAGGGGATCATGTGCTCGCCGACCGTGTCGTCCACGTGCTCCTTGATGTAGCCGATGATGGTCTTGACAATGAAGATGTTCGGGCGCTCGTTATGACCGCCGACGTTGTACACTTCGCCCGGCACGCCGTCACGCACCACCATGTCGATCGCCTTGCAGTGATCGTCCACGTACAGCCAGTCACGCACCTGCATACCGTCGCCGTAGACGGGCAGGTTCTTGTGGTTGAGGGTGTTGTTCATGATCAGCGGGATCAGCTTCTCGGGGAACTGATACGGACCGTAGTTATTGGAGCAACGGGTGATGTTGATGGGGAACTTGTAGGTGTCGCCGTACGCCTTGACGAACAGGTCTGCCGACGCTTTACTGCTCGAATACGGCGAGTGAGGATCCAGCGGCGTGGTCTCCATGAAGTAACCCGTCTCGCCGAGCGAGCCATACACCTCATCGGTGGACACCTGCAGGTATTTCACGCCCTCTTTGTACTGATCGTCGCCGATCTGCCACGCCTTTTTGGCGTTGTTGAGCAGGGTGACCGTACCCAGCACATTGGTGCGCACAAAGATTTCGGGATCGGCGATCGAACGGTCCACGTGGCTTTCCGCCGCGAAGTTGACCACATAATCGACGTCGTATTTCTCGAAGATCGCGGCAATGGCCTTGTCGTCGCAGATATCCGCCTGCACAAAGGTGTAGTTGGGATGATTCTCGACGGATTTCAGGTTTTCGAGGTTGCCCGCATAGGTGAGCTTATCCACGTTGATAATAAACACATCGTTATACTTGCGCAGCATGTACAGCACAAAGTTCGAACCGATAAAGCCGGCGCCGCCGGTCACAAGATACGTTTTCATTGATTGATTCCCTCCAGATTTTCAAGATACATATCCAGCGCCTCTTCCCACGGACGCATCTCGTTGCCGACCGTGCATTGAAGCGACAGGTTGTTCAGGGATGAATACGCCGGACGCGGCGTTTTGCTGGGATATTCCGCCGTGGTGCAGGGTGCCACCTCACACGCACGACCGCCCTTTTCCATGATGCGGCACGCAAAATCGTACCAGCTGCATTCGCCTTCGTTGGTGCAGTGGTACACGCCGTATTCCTCGGTGAGCGCCAGCTTCAGCAGATGATACGCCAGATCGTTCGCCGATGTGGGATTGCCGCGTTGATCGGCAACCACCGTCAGCCGGTCGCGTTCGGCGCCGAGCTTGAGCATCGTCTTGACGAAATTGTGTCCCACGTAGCCGTACAGCCACGCCGTACGCACCACAAAGGTGCGCGGACACTGCATCATCGCGTATTGCTCACCGAGCGCCTTGGATTTGCCGTAGACGGTGTTCGGCGCGGTGGGATCCCATTCGCAGTAGGGCACCGTGCCGTTGCCCGCGAACACGTAGTCGGTGGACACGTGAATCAGCTTGGCACCGACCGCATTCGCCGCCGCACCGAGGTTGCGCGGTCCGAGCGCGTTGACCTTCATCGCCGTGTCGAACATCGTCTCACAGCCGTCCACGTTGGTCATGGCGGCACAGTTGATGATGACATCGGGACGTTCACGCTCCACAAAGGCTTTGACCGCCGCCGCATCGGTGATGTCCAGTGTATCCGCGTCCACCCCGATGACCTGCGCCCCTTCATAGGCGGGACTGATGGCGCCGATTTCGGCACGTCCGTTTTTGAGGATCGTCAGCAGCTCATTGCCGAGCTGTCCGTAGGATCCGGTAATCAACAGTTTCATCAGTAGAGATACTTCCCTTCCGCGACATTTTTCAGATGCTGTCCGTAAGGCGATTTGCCGTAAGCCGTCGCCGACTCCATGAGCGTCTCCTTATCGATCCAGCCGTTGCGATAGGCAATTTCTTCCACCGCCGCGATCTGCACACCCTGCTGACCTTCGACGATGCGCACAAACTGCGTCGCATCGGCGAGCGATTCCATCGTGCCCGTATCCAGCCACGCATAGCCGCGGCCGAGGGTCACCACGTTGAGGGTGCCGTCCTCCAGATACATGCGGTTGAGGTCGGTGATCTCCAGCTCGCCGCGCGCCGAGGGCTTGACCTGCTTGGCAAGCTCGGTCACGCGGTTGTCATAGAAATACAGACCCGTCACACAGTAATTGGATTTGGGATTTTGCGGTTTCTCCTCGATGGAGATCGCCTTGCCATTCTCGTCGAACTCCACCACGCCGAAGCGCTCGGGATCGTCCACGTAATAGCCGAACACGGTCGCGCCTTCTTCGCGCTGAGCCGCGGCTTTCAGATGCTTGGTCAGCCCGCCGCCGTAGAAGATGTTATCGCCCAGCACCATCGCACAGCTGTCGCCGTCAATGAATTCCTCGCCGATGAGAAACGCCTGTGCCAGACCGTCGGGGGACGGTTGCTCCGCATAGGACAGGTTGATGCCAAAGCGCGAGCCGTCGCCGAGCAGTTTCTCAAAATTGGGCAAATCGGTGGGGGTGGAAATGATCAGGATGTCCCGGATACCCGCGAGCATCAGAGTCGACAGCGGATAGTAGATCATCGGTTTGTCGTAGACGGGCAACAACTGTTTGGATGTCACCATCGTCAGCGGATACAACCGTGTACCGGAGCCTCCGGCAAGAACAATACCTTTCATACAACATGCCTCCGTTCAAAGAGTATGGAACTCATCGCGACAGCATCAGCCTGAGCTGTCGTTTTATGATCACCGCCGTTGCAAAGCACCGCCCGCGAAGGCTGTTGCCGCAAAAGCGACGAAAATCCTGTTTAAAAATGCGAAGGCGCCGTTTGGCGGCCGCCCGTTGCCCCTTCTGATTGCCGAAGAAGCATTGTTCGAGCGTCACCTTCGTCACTGCGAAGGATACGCCCTTCGCCTTCATATCCCGCATAAATGCGTGGTCGATGTAATCAAGGAAGTACCCCTCGTCGTAGCGATACCGGTCAAAGACCGACAGCGCCACCGTCATGCCGGAATTGATCGCTGTCAGTTCCGCCGCCGACAGCGTTTCGGGCGAATCGGTACGCGTCACATGCCATCCGTCGATGCGACAGGGTGACAGCGGACCTTTTTCGTCCTTCACCCGCGGCAGGAACACCTGCGCCTTGTCGAAGGTGCGGATCGCCGCCTCGGTTTGCTCGAAAAAGTCGGCAGGCACCGTCGTGTCATCGTCCAGAATCACCACATGGGTCGCATCCGTATGCTTTTTTATCCAGGCAATGCCGCGGTTGTAAGCGGCGGCAAGCCCCGCATTGCGTCCCATCGACACGTAGCCGAAGCCGCGTGCCGCGGCGTAGCGATAATGCTCGTTGTCCACGGTGCTGTTATCCACAATCACCGCGCGCGCACCGGGCGTCTGCCGCAGTTGCTCGCAGGACGGCGAATCGGCGGGATCGCGATTGTAAATCACAATCAGCGCATAAAGCCGAACGTCCATCGCGGATCCCTTCCTTTCAGCGTCGCCCGATGAGAGCCGCGATCATGCCCAGGCGGTACTTCAGCATGCGTCCGACCGACGCGTGCGTGCTTGCGGATGCATTGTTCCCGTGGCGGCGATAGGCAATCAGCGCACGGGAAAGCAATACGGTTTTGCCGTGGCGCTCCCCTTGCAGTCCGATCCACTGATCGTGCATCGGGATGCTGTCGGGAAACGGCAGTATATACGGCAACAAACGGCGGGAAAACGCCATACAACAGCCGATGTAGCTGTTTTTCCAAAGATTATGCCAGAAGCCCGTGCGTGAGCCGCGCCACGCAAAGAAGGACGGCTCGATCTCCTGCCCCTGCGCGTCCACCACGGTCGCGTCGTGCATCACGACCGACACGTCGGTATCCTCAAAGGCGGCAAGCACCGTTTCCAGCTTATCGGGCATCCACACATCGTCCTGATCGCACAGGAAAATGTACTGCCCGCGGCACGCACGAAGCGCATTTTCAAAATTATAACGCAGACCGATCGACGGACCGCGAAGCACCTGCACCCGTTCGTCCAGCTCGGCAAGCGCACACAGCGCTTCAAACGAGCCGTCCGTGGAGCCGTCATCGGAGATCACCAGTTCGTCCTCCGGTCCGAGCTGGGCCAGAATGCTGTCCACCTGCTCCCCCAGAAAGGCAGCACCGTTGTAGGTCGCCATCGCAACGGATACCCTCAACGCTGTTTCCTCCATTTCGCAAAATACATCCTCATCGAGCGCAGATGGATCGCCAGGAATTTCCCCGATTTGCCGCTGGCCTTCTCCCAGCGGTGGGTCACGCTCACCTCGGGAATCAGCACGAGCTCGCCGTGGGCGGCGAGCCGTCGCGACAGGTCGGCATCCTCCATATACATAAAGAAGCGGTCGTCAAAGCCGCCTTCGCGTTTGAGCACATCGGTGCGCACCATCATGAAGCAACCCGTGCAAAACGTGATGGGTGTCGGGGCGATGAACGTTTCGCGGCGGCGCGTATATTCATCCCGCCAACGGCGAAACACGCCGCCGAACCGTTCGAGCTGTCCGGCGAACATATAGCGACGTTTGGGCAACACCTTGGGCACCGCCTGCGGCGAGCCGTCGGCATTGCGGATCATCGGGGTGACCAGCACCGCCTCCGGATGCGTGTCCAGATAGGTCGCGAGAACCTCCAGCGTGCGGGGATCCACCTCGATATCGGGATTGACGATCGCGTGATAATCCGATGTTACCGTGTCGATCACGGCATTGTGCGCCGCGCCGAAGCCACGGTTATCGGATAGCGGGAGCACCGTCACCGACGGATAGCGCTCGCGCACCAGCGCGCAGGAGCGATCGGTCGACGCGTTGTCTGCCACCGTCACCGATACCGTGCGGGGCGTCTCGGACCGCAGCACGCTGTCCAGCACACACGGCAGGTCGGCGGCGCTGTTGTAAGACACGATCCCTACGGAAATGGTCGTCACCGTCCGCCGCCTCCTTCTCGTTTTGCGCAATACGCCTATGGTATATATCCGAGTATACCATATTCCTTCGGAAATTACAATAGTTTCTATCGTTTTTCGATGAATTCCGCCGCCGGACGTCGGGGCAAAAAGCCCTCTCCCATCACCTGCTCGGTGGACAGCACCATCACGAAGGCGGCGGGGTCTGCTAACGCGACCAGTTCCACCAACCGCGGCAGTTGCGGACGACTGACCGCGCACAGCACCAGGCTTTTGCCGTCCCCTGTATACCCGCCGCGCACATCCATGACCGTCGCGCCGCGCAACAACGTGCGGCGGATCTCCCCGCACACCGCCTGCGGTGCCGTGGTCACCGCCAGTATCAGCCGTCCTTCATGCCGTCCGAGCAACACCTGATCCACCGCCACCGAGCAGACCAGCACCTGCACCGTCGCATACAGCGCGGCGGACAATTCGCCGAACACCACCGCCGACAGCGCCACCACGGCGGCATCCACCGCCATCATCAGCCGTCCGGGCGACAGATGCCGCCACCGTTTCTGAAGCAGATACGCGGCAATCTCCGTGCCGCCCGTGGAAATGCCGCGAAGCAGTACCAGCCCGATGCCGAGCCCTTGCAGTACGCCGCCGAACAACGCGGCGAGCAGGCGGTCGCCCTCAAACGACGGCAACCACCGTCCGAGCGTATCCATTACCGCCGGCGACAGCACGATCGCCGCGGCAGACCCGACCGCAAACCGCCGCGACAGCATATACCACGCCGCCGCCAACAGCGGCAGATTCAAAAGCAACACCCCCGTGCCGACCGGCAATCCGACCAGACGGTTGGCAAGGATCGCCAGACCCGACGCACCGCCGGGTGCGATCTCATTCGGGTTGGAAAACACAGAAACCGACAGTGCGAATAACACACTGCCGGTTACCATCATCAGAATATCCGTCATCCGACGCTTCACGAACACACATCCTTTACAAGGTTATTCCTTGTCAGTATGCCCCATGATCGTCTCAAACAAACATTGAATGCGGGATAATTCCCCGTTTAAATATAAATAGCCGAATAACGTTTCCAGCCCCGTGGCGCGATGATACTCCTCGCTGTTGCGGGCAGTATGCGCGTTACGTCCGCGCTTGTACACCGCCTCCTCCTTTTCGGTGAGAAGCGGCAGGATGGTCTCCATCGCCGCGCTCTGGGCTTCCGCACGCACCAGCTTGACCGCTTCACGGTGAAGCTCACGGGGCGGACGGTTGGCAAGGCAAACCAGCCGTTCGCGCACCATCATCTCGTACACGCCGTCGCCCACAAATGCCAGCGCCAGTGGGCTGACGGTACGCACGTCAATGTCCATGGGAATCATGCGTTCCATGACCGATCGCCTCCTTATCAGCGGACATACTCAAAGTCGAAATCATACAGGCTGACGATGTCACCCTCCTGAATGCCCGCGTCCTCCAGCGCCTGAATGATGCCCGACGAAATGAGCACCCGCTGGAAATAATGCAGGCTTTCGTAATCCTGCATATCGATGGTACGAAGGACGGGAAGCAACCAATCCGCCGTCACCACGTACACGCCGTCGAGCACCTCCACCTGCGGCGTACGCTCCGCGGCGAGCTGTTCGGGATCGGGCAGGCGAACGGGTTCGGGCTCAAACGCCTTGACAGGCGGCAGATCGCGAAGCGCCTTCGCGCAGGCATACACAATCTCCTGCGTACCGTGAGCGATGGGCGCCATCATCGGATAATAGTCATACCCGCGCTCCTGCATCGCCGCCGCGAACGCGTCGAGCTGTTCGTCGGTCGCCAGGTCGCATTTGTTGCCTGCGACGATCATCGGCAATTCGCTGAGCGCCGTGCTGAATTTGGCAAGCTCCTCGTTGATGGTATCGAAATCCTGCAGGGGATCGCGACCCTCACTGCCCGCCACATCCACCACGTGCACCAGCAAACGGCACCGGTCAATATGCCGCAGGAAATC
>JAZQHP010000124.1:0-5848 GCA_045540655.1 Acutalibacteraceae bacterium | reverse complement strand
GCGGCGACAGGGTCTTATTCGTAGCCCTTCGGGTTTTGGGACTGCCATGTCCACGAATCGCGGCACATGTCTTCGAGCGTCTTTTCCGCTTCCCAGCCGAGAAGCTCTTTTGCTTTGGCGGGATTGGAATAGCACGTGGCGATATCGCCCGCGCGACGCGGTGCGATGACGTGAGGCACGGGCACGCCGTTGACTTCTTCAAACGCATGCACTATGTTCAGCACGCTGTAGCCGACGCCCGTACCGAGGTTGATCGGCTCGGCGCCCGTGTGGTTCATCGCGTATTCCACCGCTTTGACGTGACCCTTCGCGAGGTCAACGACGTGGATGTAGTCGCGCACGCCCGTGCCGTCGGGGGTGTCGTAGTCATTGCCGAACACCGACAGCTTCTCGCGCTTGCCGATGGCGACCTGGAGCAGGAAGGGCATAAGGTTGTTGGGGATGCCGTTGGGGTCCTCGCCGATGCGACCGCTCTTGTGCGCGCCGACGGGGTTGAAGTAGCGCAGGAGCACCGCGCTGAATGCGGGATCGGACACGCACAGATCCTTGAGGATCTCTTCGATGACGTACTTGGTGCGTCCGTAGGGGTTGGTGACGTGACCGGTGTGCATATCTTCCTTGAGCGGCGAGACGTTGTCACTGCCGTAAACGGTAGCGGAGGAGCTGAAGATCAGGCGCTTGCAACCCGCCTTGAGCATCGAGCGGCACAGCACCAGCGTGCCGTTGACGTTGTTGTCGTAGTAGGTCAGCGGTTTTTCGACCGATTCGCCGACCGCCTTGAGACCCGCAAAGTGAATCACCGCGTCGATATCGTGCGCGGCGAACACCGCGTCGAGACCCGCTTCATCACGGATGTCACAGCAATAGAACGGGAAATCCTTGCCGGACAGCTCCTTGACGCGCGCGAGCGCTTCGGGCTTGCTGTTGTAGTAATTGTCCACGACCACGATGTCGTAGCCCGCATCGAGCAGTTCAACACAGGTATGGCTGCCAATATATCCGCAACCGCCGGTAATAAGTATTGCCATTTTCGATTCCTCCGTGTATAATAGTGTGTGAAAGGTGCGGAAATCGGATTTCCGCCTACCTACATTATACGCGATTTTGCGGGAAGTGCAAGATGTTTTTCTGTTTTTCCGCGAATGGCGCCAAAGAAAAGAGGACGGAATCATGAATGGAGTAAAACCGACATTGGTTGTGATGGCGGCGGGTATGGGCAGTCGCTTCGGCGGTCTCAAGCAGGTAACGCCCGTCGGCCCTTCGCAGGAGAAGCTGATCGAGTATGCGGTGTATGATGCGATGCAGGCGGGCTTCGGTAAGGTTGTGTTCATCATCAAGCATGCCATCGAGGAAGAATTCAAAGCCAACATCGGCGCGCGCCTGGAGGGTGTGATCCCGGTGGAATATGTTTATCAGGAGCTGGACCGTCTGCCAGCGGGCGCGCGCGTTCCCGAGGGCCGCGAAAAGCCGTGGGGCACGGGTCATGCGATTTTGTGCTGTGAAGGCGTGGTGGACACGCCGTTTGCCGTCATCAACGCGGACGATTACTACGGCGCGGAATGCTTCAAACTGCTCGCCGATTTCTTCAACAAGGAGCAAAGCGGCGACAAGCTGAATCTCGCGATGGTCGGCTATGCGCTGAAAAATACGTTGACCGAACACGGCTCGGTGTCGCGCGGTGTGTGCGAGACCGACGACAAGGCACTGCTGACCTCCATCGTCGAGCGCACGCGTATCGAATGGCGCGACGGTGTGCCCGCGTTCACCGAGGACGGCGAGACGTGGGAGACGCTCGCGGAGGATACCGTTGTGTCCATGAACTGCTGGGGCTTCCCTGCGGGTGCGCTCAAAGAATTCGGACGGCTGTTTGCGGACTTTTTGGACAAGCTCGCCGCCGATGCCGCCGCCAATCCGCTCAAGGCGGAGTTCTATCTGCCGTTTGCCGTGGACAGCATGATGCAGGAAGGCATCGCGCAGACCACCGTCATGACCACCGCCGACAAATGGTACGGCATGACCTATAAAGAGGATCATCAGATGGTGATGGATGCCATCGCCTCGATGGTCGAAGCGGGCAAATATCCCGCAAAGCTCTGGAACTGATCGATCAAAAGAATAACGCAGAAAAAAAGAGCCCACCGTCGGTGGGCTCTTTTTATGTTATTTTTTGCGGGTGCAGATGAGTTCGCCGAACAGCGCGGCGGCAAGGATCATGCCGCAACCGATCGATTGCCACAGATCGGGCACCTGCTCTTTGAGCACAAAGGTGGACAACAGCACCGCCGTGGCGGGGTCGATATAGGACAGCACCGCCGTTGACTGCGCGGGGAGCTTTTTGGCGGCGCTGAAAAACAGCAGATACGCCAGTCCTGTGTGCACGATGCCGACGATGAGCAGCGGCACCAGCCACGACATCGAAAAGGTGATGTTGTCGACGCCGCGGAACACCGCGTACGGCACGGTGACGATGGCGGCGGTGAGCAGCTGAAAGAACGTGGTTTCCTGATCGGGGAGCCGCGTCATTTTTTTGTTCATCAGTACCACCGAGGCGTACAGCGCCGCCGCGCCGAGCGCGAGCAGGACGCCTTTGAGCGCGAGCGTATCCTTGAAGGATGCGTCGACGGTGGTCAGCACCGCACCCGCCACCGCCACGGCGGTGAAGAATACGCGCGAGCCGCGCAGGCGCTCCTTGAGCACGAGCGGCGACAGGATCGTGACAAATACGGGCGCCATGTAGTAGCACAGCGTTGCGACCGTCAGCGAGGTGTAGCGGTAGGATTCAAACAGCAGGATCCAGTTGACGGCGATGGCCGCGCCCGACAGGATCAGCAACAGCAGATTCTTTTTGACCGCCGCCTTGTTGATGGAGGTGCGACGGAAGATCAGCAGTAAGCCCATAAACGCCGCGCCCAGCACCGCGCGCACGGCGGCAATGGCGACCGACGGGAGCGGGATGCGTTTGACAAACGCGCCGATGGATCCGAAGATACCCATCGACAGGATCATTTTTAAATAGTTCATAAACGAAACGTCCTTTGGATGAAATATCAGTCAGCGGTGACCTTGCCGAGTCCCAGCACAATGACGCCGCCCAGCGCAAACGCCACCACCGAGCCGACGATCATCCACACGTCGGCGGTCATGATGTCATAGTTGATGGCAATCACCGACAGCGCCGAGGTGAACACGAGACCGAGGAGCAGGCTGAGGGTGAAGCGCTTGTTTTTCGCGAGCGCCCACGCCGTCACTCTGGCGGACAGCCAGATGCCGATCAGCGTACCGACGGCGAAAAAGCCCAGCGGCACGAACTTCAGAATGGTTTCCATCGACAAATCGGTGAAGATCACCGTGATGTTGTTGATGTACGCAAAATACACGGTTTCGTAAAGACCGAAAATCATCAGCATCAGCGAGCCGCTGACACCGGGAAGGAGCATGGCAAAGCCGGCGATCGCGCCCGCGCCCGTCAGCAACAGCGAGTTCAGCAGAGAAAAGGCGGGAAGCTCCCATTCCTGGTCGGCGGGGTCGGGGAAGAAGGCGATCTTTGCGACAGTGAGCGCCGCGATGATGACGGCACCGACGGCAAGACCGCCCCAGTGAACGGTGCAATCGGGCATTTGCTGTTTTTTGAACACGGGCACCGACAGCGCGACGAGACCCACAAACCAGAACACGGTGGGCATCGGAATGAGGGTGAACAGTTTTTCCAGCAACCACGAGAAGCCGAGGATGCCGATCACGGCGCCGACCACAACTTCCAGCAAAAAGAGAATATCTTTAAAGCGGTGATCGTTATCCTTTTTGGGCAGATCGGAAATGGCGTTCATGGTGCGGTCGAAGATGTTCATGATCGCCATCATGGTGCCGCCGCTGACACCGGGGATGACGTTGGCGATACCGACGGCGACGCCGCCTGCGACCGCGCGGATGGGTTCTTTCATACAGATCCACTCCTTTGGTTTCGATTCATTATGTATATGTATGCCGCCTGACGGCGGAATCATTCCCAGTTGCCGCTCATGGCCATCGCGACGGCAATCGCCGCAAGCGGGGCGGTTTCACAGCGCAGAATGCGCGGACCCATGGTGGCGATATCGGCGCCGATGGCACGAAGTGCCTCCACCTCCTCGGGCGCAATACCGCCCTCGGGACCGATCACCAGCGACAGGGCAGTGACCGATGGGTCGATGAGCGAGGGGAGCGGCTGACCGCCGCCCTCGTAGCAGACGATGATGTTGGTGCCCTCCATGCGCGCGAGCGCGTCGCGGAAGGGGATGGGGGTGTGAACGGTCGGCAACACGCCGCGCCCGCTTTGGGAGGCGGCTTCGTTGGCGATGGTTTGCAGGCGGGTCTGCTTTTTGTCCGCCTTGCCGCTGATTCTGGCGATGGAGCGGCTCATTTCCACAGGGACGATGTGCGTTACGCCGAGCTCCACGGCTTTCTGAATGATCCACTCGAGCTTGTCGCCCTTCGGAAGCCCCTGATAGAGCGTCAGCGTCAGCGATGGCTCGGCGGTGCTCGGACGCACGGCGGTCACGCGAAGCGTCGCGGCGGTGTCGGAAAAGGCATCGATCACCGTGTCGTATTCCGTGGAACGACCGTCGCACAGAAGTACGCTGTCGCCGACCGTCAGGCGAAGCGACCGCCGCAGATGCACGGCATCCTGTCCGTCGATGTCTACCGTGTCACCCACGGCGGGCGGTACGGGCATGGATTTGAAAAAGCGCGGCAAACGAATCCCTCCTCCAACCGAAAATCAGTCCTATCATACCACGGCTCTGTCCGCTTTGCAAGCACCTCACCGATATAATTTTTTGTAAACGGCGGTGTGCGCGTCGACGGGATGGCAGATGTGCACGGGGAGCTCCTGTAAGGTGCCGTGTCGTCCCGCTTCCAGAAGCACCAGCGACGGCGCGGCGTGCGGGGTTGCCTGTACATACTGCAGGCGGCGCGGGGTCAGCCCTGCCTGTTGCAGGGCGGCGGTAATATCGTGTAAGCGGTCGGGACGATGGCAAAGGCACAGCCGTCCGTCCTCGGTCAGCAGGCGTGCCGCCGCGCGGCACATGGTTTCGAGCAGATCGGGGCGATCCTCGTGCCTGGCGGCGCGCGCGAGCGGATCGGCGTTCGCGCGGGCGGCACCATAGCGGAAATACGGCGGGTTGCAGGTGACCAGCGTCATGCTGTGTGCCTCGGGCATGGCGGCGTCGTTTGCCCAGTCGGTGTGGTACACGCGGATGCGGTCGCGCAGGGCAAAGCGGGTCAGCGCTTCTTCCAGCAGGGCGACAAACGCCGCCTCGCGCTCCACCGCCGCCATGCTTCGCGGGGCACGAGCCCGACACCATAAGAGCGGCAAGATCCCACTGCCCGTGCCGAGATCGCATACGGTGTCGGCGGGCGTGGGCGCGGCGAAGCGCGCCAGATGCACGGCGTCCTCCGTAAAGCGGCAGGAGGCGGTCGTCGGGACGGACAGTCCCCCGCCGATCGGTTGCCATGTGATGGGTGCCGTGGGCAGGGACAGACGAATCACGCGTCGTGCGGGATCGTTTTCCGTATGCATGGATGCCCCTCCTTTCCGTCGATGATGGATATATAATAGCATACCGTGGGGCGATTTGCAAACGGCTGCTTGCGAATCATAACCACCACTGAAGTGGTGGTTTGCACTACCCCTAGAAGGGGTTGTTGCCGGCTTAGCCCCTGTAAGGGACGCTGAAATGTTATTATCGCATCACACGCACAGCCACCCGTAAAACGGGTAAAATGGATCAACCTGTTCTTGGCTCCCTCTGACGAGGGAGCTGTCCGAGCAAAAGCGAGGACTGAGGGAGAGAAAAGCCTTGACTACCCC
>JAZQHP010000123.1:0-4222 GCA_045540655.1 Acutalibacteraceae bacterium | reverse complement strand
AGAGAGAGGTTGCTGTGCATTCTTCCGGTAATCAAATGGATGATTGAACACGATATGTTGACCAAAGAGTGCAAAATGGAACTAAAGATTTATTATCGGGAATTCAACGAAGGTAAATTTGACGGACTTCTCGGTGACGATGAAGTAGACGAAATCCGCAAAGATTTGTTTGATTGTTACCACAAGGTCTTTGGCGAATAACTCAACTCACCTCCGCGGGTGCTCATTTGAGCACCCGCTTTTTTTGTTGTGCGATAACATATCCGCGATCGGCAAGGCGCTGAAAGTGGATGGTGTGGACACGCCATTGATTGAACGCGGGCAGACACCGGAAAGCAGGCGGTTGTTATGCACAAAAAGGGATGTACCGTTTTCGGTACATCCCTTTTTGTATACTGATCCCACTATCAATAAAGGAGACGAAACTTATGGGTCAGGAACAAGCCGATCAGGTGTTGACATGGGCGCGGCTTCTCGAGCAGCTGCAGACGACATTGCCATCCGATGAGGAGGTCAGCTCCAAACAGCTCTCCGATGTGCTGTTTACGCTTCATCAGACAAAAACGGCGGTGATGCGCCGCGAGAAGGAGAAGAAGCGCGAAGAGGAGCTCCGTCGGAAGCAACGGCAGGAAGAGGAGGAAGCGGCACGGCAGGAAGCGCATATCCGCGAGGTCACCTCCATGGAATTGCCGATGGACTGGGGCAATGCATTTGACACGGACGCACGTGCCAAAGATGTGCACGCCGACAGCGCCGCGGATGCGCTGATTCTGTCGCTGACACAGCTCGGGCGGGTGGATATGGAGTATATCGCCGCGGTGACAGGGCAGGATATCAAAACGGTGATCGGGGAACTGAAGGGCGCGGTATATCAGAATCCCGACACGTGGAACGAATGCTTCTATAAGGGCTGGGAAACCGCGGAGGAATACCTGTCGGGCAATCTGATGCGCAAGCGCAAGGCGGCCGAGCGGGCGACGGAAACCTATCACGGCTATTTTGACGATAACATCAAAGCCATCGATGCGGTACTTCCCGATCCGGTCGCCGCAAAAAATATTTATGTGACCCTCGGTTCACCGTGGGTGCCCGCGGATGTCATCGACGATTTCGTCACGCATATATTGCGGCTGTCGTCCGACCCGTTCACGGGCACGACTCACGATGAGCTGACGGGATCGTGGGAGATTCCCCGCAAGAGCGGGTATTGGTACTGCCACGGTCTGGATGCGACCCATACCTACGGCACGCCGCGCCTGACTGCGCTGTACATTCTGGAGCGGACGCTCAACATGAAGACGGTGCAGGTGACGGATGAGGTGCCGAGCGCGACCGCCAAGTCGGGCAAGAAGCGCGTGGTCAACAAGACCGAAACGTTGGCGGCGCTGGAAAAGCAGGAGAAGATGGTCAAAGAATTTCAGCGGTGGGTGTGGAAGGATCCTGCCCGTCGCGAACGGCTGGAGATACTGTTTGAGAACAAATACGGTTGTGTCCGCCGCCGTCATTTCGACGGCTCGTTTCTCACCTTCCCGACCATGTCGCCGTCGGTGTCGCTCTACCCTTATCAGAAGAACGCCGTCGCCCGCATTCTCTTTTCGCCGAACACCCTGCTCGCGCACGATGTCGGATCGGGCAAAACATACATCATGATCGCGGCGGGGATGGAGCTTCGCCGCATGGGGCTGTCCAAAAAGAATCTCTATGTGGTGCCCAACAACATCGTCGGGCAATGGAAATCCATGTTTGAGACGATGTATCCGACGGCAAAGCTCCTGTGCGTTGAGCCGCGCACCTTTACGCCGCAAAAGCGGGAAGCCATGCTCGAATGCATCCGCGACGAGGATTATGACGGGATCATTATGGCGTACAGCTGTTTTGAGCAGATTCCGCTGTCGAAGGACTATTACATAGAGGAACTGGAAAAGAAAAAGAAGTTGATCGAAAAGGCGATCGGCAGCGGCAAGCTCACCGCCAAGCTGTGCCGAAAACAGCGTGCAGTCAACGAGGCGCTCGAACAGCTGGAAAACGCGATGGAGGAGGCGTGCGACGCCATCGGCTTTGACGAACTGGGCGTCACGCGCCTGTTCCTGGATGAGGCGCACAACTACAAGAACGTGCCGTTGGAGACGCAGGTGGACAAGGTGCTGGGGATTCATGCCGCGGGCTCGAAAAAGTGCAAGGATATGCTCGATAAGGTGCATATGACACAGCGCCTTAACGACGGCGGGGGCGTGGTGCTTGCGACCGGCACGCCGATCACCAATTCCATCACCGATGCGTATGTCATGCAACAATATCTGCAAAGCGGCGAGCTGGCACTGCTGGATCTGCAGACCTTTGACAGCTGGATCGGCATGTTTGCCGAGCGGGTCACCGAGTTTGAGATCGACGTGGACACGACCAACTATCGGCTGGCAACGCGCTTTGCCAAATTCCATAATCTGCCGGAGCTGACGTCGCTGTTGTCGTCGATTGCTGATTTCCACAGCGTCGATGTGACCGACGGCGTGCCGCTGTTTGAGGGGCACACCGATGTGCTGGTGCCCAAAACCGCCGCTTTTGAAACCTATCTGCAGGATATCGCCCGTCGCGCGGATCATGTGCGGCAGGGGATCGTGCCGCGTACCGACGACAATCTCCTCAAAATCACCGGGGACGGACGCAAAGCGGCGCTCGATCTGCGGCTGGTGGAGCCGCAGGCGGCATTCCGCTATGAATCCAAGGTGGCGCAGTGCGCGGAGCGGGTGTGGGAGATCTATCACCGCACCGCCGCGCAGAACAGCACGCAACTGGTGTTTTGCGATACCTCCACGCCGAAGAGCGGGTTTAATATGTACGATGAGCTGAAAGGCTTGCTGGTCAGCATGGGACTGCCGGAGGAGACGATCGCGTTTGTGCACGATGCGGACACGGAAAAACAGCGCGCCGCGCTCTTTTCGCGGGTGCGCAAGGGGGAAATCCGCGTGCTGATCGGCTCCACCTTCAAGCTGGGGCTGGGTGTCAACGTGCAGGACAAGCTGATTGCCGTGCATCATCTGGATGTGCCGTGGCGTCCCGCGGACATGACCCAACGGGAGGGACGCATTCTGCGTCAGGGCAACGAGAATCGGCAGGTCAATATTTTTCGCTACATCACCGAGGGGAGCTTCGACGCGTATTCGTGGCAGTTGCTCGAAACCAAGCAACGCTTCATCACGGGCTTGCTTTCGGGCTCCATGCAGGCGCGAAGCGGCGGCGATATCGACAACACTGTACTGTCGTATGCGGAGGTCAAGGCGCTGGCGGTCGGCAATCCGCTGATCAAGGAACGCGTCGAAACCGCCAACGAGCTGACCCGTGTCATGGCACTGCAGCACAAGGCGAACGACGATCGCCTGCGGCTGGAACAGGAGCGCGACGCGCTCCCCGATCGATGCCGCCGTCAGGATGCGTGCATCGCGTGGGCGATGGAGGATGCGGCGTATTACCGCGAGCATGCCGTGGAGCACACGAAGACACAGCGTAAGGTCATCCGCGAACGCATCTTTGAGGCGATCGGACAGTATGAGCTGATGCCGCACGAAACGGTATTGTTGCAGTATCAGGGCTTTGACGTGATTCTGCCCTCCAACATGACAGCGAGCCGACCGTATGTATGGCTCTCGCGACGCGGACGCTATTATGTGGAACTGGGCGACGCCAAAGCGGGCGCGCTCGTGCGCATCGACCATGTGCTCAATACACTCGATCGGCATATAGCGATGCTGCAGGAGGATCGCCGTTTGCTTGCCGAACGACAGCAGGCGGTGGAAAAGGCGCTCCGACAGCGCGAGAGCTATGCCGGGAAGGTGGAGCGGTTGCTTCGTCGTCTCGAGCAAATTGATAAAAAACTGGGAGTGGATCAACTATGAGCAGTCACGCACAAAACAGCAATATCCCATCGATGAATGTCGGCAAGCTGGTCAATACGCTTGCCGAGGTGTATACCGCCGTCATCCGTCAGCATCTGCCGCTGGCGACCGTGCCGTCGGTGATGCTGTGGGGCGCCCCCGGTGTCGGTAAATCGCAGGCGATTCGTCAGCTCGCGCGGGAGATTGAGCGGGAAACCGGCAAGCGCACCGTCGTCACGGACGTGCGTCTGTTGTTGTTCAACCCGATCGATCTGCGCGGCATCCCGACGGCGAACGCCGATAAGACGTTGGCAGTGTGGCTCAAGCCGCAGATTTTTCAGATGGACGATGAC
>JAZQHP010000122.1:0-3825 GCA_045540655.1 Acutalibacteraceae bacterium | reverse complement strand
TTGTCATATGTATACATCAGGGCACATTGACCCACCGCCGCGGCGGCTTGCTTGCCGCCGAGATCCTGCGGACGGGCGGAGAGCCCCAGCTCGCCGACGCCGACGCCCACGGCGCCCGAGGACACGAGGATGATCTCGATACCCGCGTTTTTGAGGTCGGAGAGCACTTTGGTCAGCTCGTCAAGCCGACGCAGATTGAGATGACCGCTGGCGTGGGTCAGGGTGGAGGTGCCCACCTTGACGACCAGGCGTTGGATGTTCGCAAAAGAAGACATGATGCGTTCGGTCCTTTCCGTTTCATGATAAAAGCGGGGGAGCGGGATGTCCACGCTCCCCGGCCGTCGGGTTTGAAAAGAATGGCGGATCAGACAGGATCCTCGGTTTCCGACACCACCACGGGATCGGGCTCCTGAATGGGAGCGACGGTCGGAGGTGTGGTTGGCGGAGTGATCGGCTCCGTCGGAGGTTGGGTCGGCGGAGTCGTCGGGGGATCGGTCGGAGGTGTGGTCGGCGGAGTGGTATCGCCGCCGATCGGAGCGGTCGTTTCGCCGCCGCCATTCGGCAGGGTGGTTTCACCGCCGCCGTTCGGTGCGGTCGTACTGCCTTCGCCGCCGCTCGGGTTGGTTGTGCCGCCGACCGCGGTGGTGGTCGTGCCGCCTTCACCGGTCGTTGTGGTGCTCTCGTTTGTGGTTTCGGTGGTCGTTTCGGGCTTGCCGCCGTAGCTCACACCGCCCAGCGAGTTGACGCCGTAAGGCACGTTGCCGGACTTGTAATAGCCGTAAGCACCGGTGCTGTAACCCGTGCAGATACCCGAACCGGGGTTGTAGTAGTGACCTTCCACGTCACCCCACAGATCAAACGAGGCGCCTTCCTTGCCTTCATGGACCTTGAGCATGCAGGTGTTCCACAGCGTTTTGGCGAAGCCGCGCTGATATTCGCTGAGGGTCTTTTCCTGGTCATAGCCCATCCAGACGCCCGCCACGTAGTGCGGCGTACCGCCGACGAAGTAGGAGTCCTTGTTGCTGGTCGAGGTACCGGTCTTCGCGAACACTTCCGTGCCGTACCACGAGCCGCGGATGGAGCTACCCGTACCGCTGGTGACGACCTTTTGAAGCAGTTTGTTCATGATGGTCGCGGATTCGGGAGAGATGGCAGGTTCGTTGGCGACGACATGCTCGAGAAGCACCTGATCGTCAAACATGACCTTCTGATAGGTCGTAGGCTTGTTGTAATAACCGCTGTTGCCGAAGATCTGATAGCCGGCGGTCATCTCGCGCACGGTGACACCGTAGGTGAAGCCGCCCAGCGCCAGAGGCGCATACGATTTATCTTCTTCTACCAGCGATTTGAAATGCAGTTTTTCGGTGAGGAATTCGTAGCTGGCATCCACACCCATTTCCTCCAGAATACGCACAGGCACGGTGTTGAGCGATACCTGCAACGCATACTGTACGGTGCGCCAACCGTTATCCTTGGCGGCGGAGCCGAAGTTGTGCGGCCACAGCTCGCCGTTGTACTTGATCGGAGCGTCGCGCACGATGGTGGAATAGTTGATGATATCCAGATCGATCGCGGGTGCGAACACGCCCAGCGGCTTGATCGCCGAACCCGGCTGACGACGGGACTGGGTCGAAATGTTCTGCATGCGGTTGCCGGTCTTCTCACCGCGACCGCCGACGGTGGCAATGACGCGTCCGTCGTAGTCCATGATGAAGATCGCGGCATTGGGCTGCACTTCCGCACCCGCCACGTCGGGGAAGTTGTTGGCATCGCGGAAGATGGATTCGATCGCGTTTTGCGTTTTGGGATTCTCGTAGGAATAGATGCGCAGACCGCCGAAGAACACCAGCTGTTCGGCGTAGGTGTAGTTGTAGCCGTAGGTTTCCTGCAGGTCGGCAATGATATCTTCAATGAGCAGGTCAACATAATAGTCCTGCACTTCCACGTAGCGTGCGTTGTTCTTGAAGTAGAGCTCTTCGCCGTACGCCTGACGGTATTCGTCGGCGGTGATCATCTTGAGCTCATACATTTTGTCCAGAATGATCTTCTGGCGATCGAGCGCATGCGCGGGGTGATCGTAAGGATCGTAGTAGGAAGGCAGGTTGGTAATACCGGCGATCAGCGCCGATTCGGCAAGGGACAGGTCCTCAACCTCTTTGCCGAAATAATAGTTGGCGGCGGCACCGACACCCACCACGTTATCCGACAGCGGCAGGATGTTCAGGTAGGCTTCGAGGATCTCTTCCTTGGTGTGATAGTCGCGTTCCATCTCGATGGCGCGGAAGATCTCGCGAATCTTACGCTCGATGGTGACGTCGTTGTCTTCGCTGACCACCTTGATAAGCTGTTGGGTGATGGTCGAACCACCGAACATATCGCCGCTGCCGAGGAACTTGTTGAAGACGGCCGCCGTGGTACGACGCCAGTCCACGCCCTTGTGCTGATAGAAGCGTTCGTCCTCGATGGCGATGATCGCGTTCTGCAGATCCTCAGGGATATCGGGCAGGTCGGTCCAGATACGGTTGATGCCTTCCAGACGTTGGCTTTCCACCCAGTCGCCGTCCTTAGTCTGCGTGTACACGATGCTGGTACCCTTGTTCATGATGTTGGTGATGTCGGGCACTTCCTGCGCGTTGGCATAGGTGTTGAACACATACACCGTCAGCACCACGCCCGCGATGCAGGCGGTGATCATGCCGATGAGCAGGATCGTCAGCAGGATTTTGCAGATCGTACCCAAAATCGCTCCGACTACCCGCATGGGCTTGGATCGGAAAAACCGACCGAGCGCCGCGAAAAATGCGGGCGGTTGCTTCTTGGATTTTGTCATAGGGACATGCCCCTCCTTTGCGGAAACGAGAAATAAACGGAAGTCTGCTTGCAAGCAAACATTCTGGTGACAAATATACAGACTAATAGTAGCGCATTTTTTCGGAAATGTCAATGAATGTATCGGAAATTTAACAATTCTTAAAGGATATAAAAGAGAAATCGTATAATGCCCGCGAAAAGCGGGTAGAATACGGTCGAAAGGCGGTGGCATATGAGCGGGATAAAGCGATGGCTGACGGCGCTCGCGGCGGCGGTGCTGACGATGGCGACAGCGGTGATCCTATGGAGCGGCGGGGTGAACCATACACCCCTGCCGCGTGAGACACCGCAACAGGCGACCTATCGGGTCATCGGGGCGTGGGAAGGACGCGTGGCGGTGTTTTGCCCCGACAGCGCGCAACCCGAGTGTGTGTTCGACACGCCGCTTGCCGTGTTGCCGATCGAGGAGCAACGGCGGTTGCAGGCGGGTGTCCGCGTAGAGAACGCGACGGCGCTTTATGAGCGGCTGGAGGATTATATCGGCTGATAAAAAACGAGCGGTCACATCGCTGTGACCGCTCGTCTGAGCCGGTGGTATTATGCGTTGCCGGACAGCTTTTTATACAGTTGAAAGGCGTCGAACATATCCAGCACATTGTCGCCGTTCATGTCGACCAGACGGCGCACGGGAATGTCGGTGAAGTCGCCCGTCGAAACGGCTTTATACAAGGCGAAGGCATCGGTCATATCCACGGTGTGATCGCAGTTTGCATCGCCGTTCAGCAGTCCGTCGGGCGCGATGGTCGTGCCGTATGTCGGGCGGGTCGAGGAGACGGGCTTGCCCGAGGTGTACGGCGGGACGGTCGCCGATGTTGTGGTCAGAATCGTGGTCTGCGGCGGCAGATCGGTGGTCGTGGTCTGCGGCGCGGTTGTCGAGTCGCAACCGATGCTCACGGTGGTCGTCCACGGCAGGGTGGTGTTGGTTGTGCCGTCGGGACCCGTCAGGATGATGGT
>JAZQHP010000121.1:0-10838 GCA_045540655.1 Acutalibacteraceae bacterium | reverse complement strand
GGGGGATATCAGGACAGGCTTTGCAGGATGCCGACGGTCAGCAGAACGCCCGCCAGCACAAAGCCGACATCCATGCAGACGGTATTCGCCAGACGGTCGGCGTAGCAAAGATTGAGGCAGATGCCGCGCTTGAGCGGGAATAACAGGCGGATGCCCCGTTTGTTCACCACGTCCAGCAACAGATGGGAGGCATAGGCCGCGGCAAACCCGAGCGTGAGCGGCGGATACATGAGCCAAACGGCGGCGGTGCAAGCCGTGCCGCCGAGCAGGGAATGGGTGAAGGAGCGGTGCGGGGAAAAGAAGCCGATCGTGCAAAGAAGCACGAAGACGAGAAGACCGATGACCGAGCGTGGGGCGTCCTCAAGGAAGGAACGGCAAATGCCCCACCCGAAGATCCCGTCCGTCAGCAACGCCGCTGTCGCGGTGATCGGCACAAACAGATGCCCTGCCAATGTCGTGGCGCGTCCTTCGCCGTGCAACAGGTCTATGTCCGCCAGCATACCGCCGACGGTGCCTGCTACCACCGCTTCCGTACATTCCCCGAAGGTGTCGGGGCGCATCACGGCCAAGGCGGTGGCAAGCCCCACCGCAAAGTGCGTTTTACACATCATACTATCGACCTCGCTGTTTTAAAAAGGGTGTGGCCTTTATTATACGCGAAAATAATGACTGTTGCAAGTGCGATCTTTCTGTTCGATGCGGCAAAGGCAGGGAAAGCGGCGCGCTTGACTGCGTTTCCGACACATGGTATACTGATGACGGAAGGACGGTGAGCGATATGAAGAAAACTTGGTGGATATGGCTGGTGGCGGCAGTGTTTTTGTCGGTCCTGGTGATTCCTGTGCCGATGGCGCCTTACAAAGACGGCGGCACGCGGGAGTATGTGGCATTGACGTACAAAATTGTTCGCTGGAACCGTCTTTACGAGGACGGTGTCTACGACAAGACCAAAGTCTATATCGACACCGATCGCTTTTTATCGGTCGATGACCTGTGGGAGAGAGAGGGCGTGTACCGTGAACCGATCGGCACGGATTATCGCGACCGTCGCTACGACGGCACGTGGATCGATACGGTGAACGTCGAGCTGCTGGAAGATGAAACGGTGCATCTGGTGATCACGGATATCTATGCGGATTGCTTTTTTGCGCATCAGGTGGTCTCCGTTCCGACAACTTATAAAATCAACGGCGCGTTGTCGGAGGAGTGGTGCGTCGGCGATCAGGTGGAGTGTGCCTATACCAATGCGCGGTACGCCTCCGACAGCCAGCGGCTGGAAGCCGACCTGGTGGCGGTGCACGCAAGCGATTGGCAACCCGATCCCGAAGCCTGTTATAAACCCGTTATCTATCTCTATCCCGAGCGGGAGACCGAGGTATCCGTCTGCCTCACGCCGGACGGGGTGCTGACCTGCACCTATCCGTCCTATGACAACGGCTGGACGGTCACGGCGTCACCCGACGGCACACTGACCGATGAGAACGGACAAACCTACAATTATCTGTACTGGGAAGGCGAGGTGGGCGCCTCGTTTGATATGTCCGAGGGCTTCTGCGTCAAAGGCACTGACACCGCGGCATTTCTGGAAACTGCGCTCGAACAGCTGGGACTGACCCGTCGGGAAGCCAATGAATTTATCGTGTATTGGTTGCCGCAGATGGAAGACAATCCCTACAACCTTATCTCGTTTCAGACCGATCGCTACACAGCGGCGGCGAAGCTGGACGTGACGCCGGCACCCGACACGACGATCCGTGTGTTTATGGCGTGGCAACGTGCCGAAGAGCATCACGATCTGCCGCCGCAGACCCTGACGGCTCCTGCGCGGGATGGGTTTACGGTTGTTGAGTGGGGCGGCACGCGTGTCACACCCTGAAGTGATCACAACCACACAACGGTGTATAGTAAAAACCGAGCGGAGCACAGTGGTGTTTCGCTCGGTTTTTATATGTAAAAGAAATGCGGAATTTATGGGAAATACGGCAGATTGGATTGACTTTTCTTTGAAATGTGGTATGATTTATATGATAATGGGTTAATATCAAATAATTATAACTATTTATAATTAAGTCCCTGAAATTTGACGTTTTTCGTGATAACACAGACTTGGAGCAGGAAGAGGAATTGCATCGTGAAATTACAACCTTTTGAAAATCGTATATACCTGTC
Organism: Acutalibacteraceae bacterium; assembly: GCA_045540655.1. Taxonomy (GTDB): domain Bacteria; phylum Bacillota; class Clostridia; order Oscillospirales; family Acutalibacteraceae; genus RGIG1959. The sequence goes on along the minus strand of JAZQHP010000121.1, from coordinate 8,669 downwards.
ATCTCCGACGATGCATGGGGAAGAACTGACCTTTATGCAGGCGGCATACGCCTCTAACTGGATGTCGACGGTGGGAGAAAACATCGATGTTATTGAGCAGGAGTGCGCCGAACTGATCGGGTGCAAGGACGCGGTCGCGCTGTCATCGGGCACAGCGGCGCTTCATCTCGCAGTGAAGCTCGCGGGTGTCAGACGCGGCGATCATGTGCTGTGCTCGGACCTGACGTTTGCGGCATCGGCGAATCCCATTGTATATGAGGGCGCGGCTCCCGTGTTGGTTGACAGCGAACGTGATACCTGGAATATGGACCCTGCGGCATTGGAAAAAGCGTTTGCGCTGTATCCCGATGCCAAGGTCGTGATCGCGGTCGATCTGTACGGTGTGCCTGCAAAACTCGATGCGATCCGTGCCGTTTGTGACCGCCACAGTGCGGTGCTCATTGAGGACGCCGCCGAAGCGCTCGGCGCGTCCTACAAAGGAAAGCACGTGGGCAGCTTCGGTACATACAACGTCATTTCCTTCAACGGCAACAAAATCATTACCGGCTCCACGGGCGGCATGCTGCTGACCGACGATGACGAGGCGGCGGCGCTGGCGCGCAAATGGTCGACGCAAAGCCGAGATGATGCGCCGTGGTACCACCACACCGAGCTCGGCTATAACTACCGCATGAGCAACGTGGTGGCGGGCGTCGTGCGCGGACAGTACCCGCATTTGCAGGAGCATCTTGACAAGAAAAAAGCGATTTATGAGCGTTATAAAGAAGGCTTTAAAGGCTTACCCGTGTCGATGAACCCGTTTGTCGGAGATATGGTTCCCAGCTTTTGGTTGTCATGTGTGTTGATTGATGCGGACGGCATGTGTGCGCAGGAGCGCACCGACACGACCGCCTCTTATGTAAAGGAAGCGGGCAAGAGCTGTCCGACGGAGATCCTCGAAGCGCTCGAAGCGATGAACGCGGAAGCACGTCCGCTTTGGAAGCCGATGCATATGCAACCGATCTTTGCCGCGTATCCGTTTGTCTCAACGGAAGACGGGGACGGCGTCGGCGGCGATCTGTTTGCCCGCGGTCTTTGCCTGCCCAGCGACATTAAAATGACTGCCGAAGAGCAGGATGCGGTGATCGCACTGGTCCGCTCTTGCTTCGAGGAGAGATAATGCCATGTATGCAAACGGAATCAAGCGAGCGCTGGATTTCACGTTGTCGCTGATCGCGCTTCTGGTGTTGTCTCCGGTTTTGCTGATTTTAACGGTGATCGGCGCTGTCGCGATGCGCGGCAATCCGTTTTTTACGCAGCTTCGTCCCGGCAAGATCGATCCGAAAACGGGCGAGGAGCGCATCTTCAAGCTGATGAAATTTCGTACGATGGATAACCGTCGTGATGAAAACGGACGGCTGCTTCCCGATGCGGTGCGGCTCAATGCGTACGGTCGGTTTCTTCGTTCGACATCGCTTGATGAACTCCCCGAACTGATCAATATCCTTAAAGGCGATATGTCTATGGTCGGTCCGCGACCGTTGCTGGTGAAATATCTGCCGCTTTACAGCGAACAACAGCGCCGCCGTCATCTGGTGCGTCCGGGATTGACGGGGCTCGCTCAAGTAAACGGACGAAATGCCATTTCCTGGGAAGAACGCTTTGCTTTGGACGTGCAGTATGTGGAGCATGTCACGTTTGCAGGCGATGTCTGTATCCTGTTCGGAACGGTTGCGGCGGTATTCAAACGCGACGGTATTAGTTCCGAGACCTGTGCGACTATGGAAGAATTCACAGGCACTACTGCCGAAAAGGAAGTAACAAACATATGAAACGATTGTTGATTGTCGGTGCGGGCGGTCACGGCCGTGTCGCCGCCGATATTGCGTCTCACAGCGGGTATGGTGACATTGCCTTTCTTGACGATGTACCCGGCGACGGAGTCGTCGGCAGGGTGGCGGATTATGAACGCTTTGTGCATGAGGCGGACTTCTTTGTGGCGATCGGTAACAACGGCGTCCGCGAGCGGATTCAGCTGGAATTGGAAGCACACGGAGCCTCCGTCGTGACGCTCATTCATCCCTACGCCGTCATCTCAGACGGCGCGACCATCGGACGCGGCACCTTGATTGCTGCAGGTGCCATTGTGTGCGTGAACGCGACGATCGGCAACGGCGTGATCCTGAACACCGCCTCGTCGGTCGACCACGATTGCGCGATCGGCGATTTTTGTCACGTGGCTGTAGGCGCGCATGTGTGCGGTACGGTGCACATCGGTCATCGCACATGGATCGGTGCCGGTGCCACGGTTATCAACAATGTGGATATCGGGGAAGATTGTATGATCGGTGCCGGTGCCGTGGTGGTGAAAAGCCTTACGGACAGCGGGTTGTACAAAGGGGTCCCGGCCGTCCGAGGATAAAGGAAGTTAGTGCAGTGAATGTATTGTTTATTACGTTGTTGGATATACGGTCGCTCAAAGAATCCGGGATTTATTCCGATCTGATGCGAGAGTTTGTCAGAAACGGTCATCGCGTCTATATGATTTCCCCCGTGGAAAGACGCATGGGGGTGTCAACGCATATGATCGAAGACGGCAGTGAAGGGCGAACGCATATTTTAAAATTAAAAATCGGCAACATCCAGAAAACCAATGTGATTGAAAAGGGCATTTCTACGCTCATGATTGAACAACGGTTACTCAAGGGCATCAAAACCTATTTCCGCGATGTGCGATTTGATCTGGTGTTGTATTCGACGCCGCCGATTACTTTGGTTAAGCCGATCGAGTATGTAAAAAAGCGCGACGGCGCCGCTACGTATCTGTTGCTGAAAGATATCTTTCCGCAAAATGCCGTAGATATCGGTATGATGTCTGTATCCGGCATCAAGGGTTGCCTCTACCGGTATTTCCGAAAAAAAGAACAACGGTTGTATGCTCTTTCGGATCGGATCGGTTGCATGTCTGAGGCGAATCGGGAGTATGTGATTCGGCATAATCCGCAGATGGATCCGACGGTGGTGGAGGTATGTCCGAACTCGATCGAAGTGAAGGACATGTCTTTGTCGCCCGAAGAGCGTGATGCCATGCGTGATAAATACGGTATTCCGAAGGATAAAACCGTGTTTGTTTACGGCGGCAATCTCGGAAAGCCGCAAGGCATTCCGTTTTTTATTGAGTGCTTAAGAAAACAAAAAGATAGTCCGGAAGCGTTTTTTTTGGTGATCGGAAACGGCACGGAATTTGCGAAGCTTCAACATTTTTTTGAACAGGAAACTCCGACGAATATGCAACTGATGCCGGGGCTTCCGAAAGAAGAGTATGACCGCATAGCGGCGGCGTGTGATGTCGGTATGATTTTTTTGGATCACCGTTTCACCATTCCGAATTTTCCGTCGCGCTTGCTCAGCTATATGCAGGCAAAGCGACCCGTTCTTGCTTGCACCGATCCGAACACCGATATCGGGAAAATTATCACCGACGGCGGGTGCGGCATGTGGTGTGAGAGCTGTGACGCGGACGCGTTTTCAAAAGCGGTTACGGCTATGTGTCAAGCACCGCTCGATGCATGGGGCGAGAAGGCGTTTGACTATCTGCAGGAACACTATTCCGCGGAACGCGGCTACGAGATCATCGTGTCCTGATGGCAGACGCGATAACGAGCGGAGAAAGCCGCCCGTTGCGAACAGAGGATATATCCGCAGGCTTACAAGCGGATCATATACAGTACCGATGGCGTTCCGATCGGACGAGGAGTGATGGCAGAACTTTTATTATTCAGTCGGCATCCCTGTGGGATTTCGTTTCCGTCTTGCTCACAGGGCTTAAACATAAGAGGGAAAAAATAAGTAAAGGAGATGCAAAGTATGAAACAGAAGTTCACGAAGCTGCTGAGCGTCGTGCTGAGCGTGGTAATGGTCCTCGGACTGTTGCCGACGATCGGCTTCTCGGCGATGGCGGCGGGCGAGTTCACAAACGCAAAGCTTTCTGTTGCTGTGGAGAAAAACTCCACGTTGGCGCCCGGCGTTACACTGGATGCGTACACGTTGTACAACAACAGCAGCGAACAAGTCAAGATGTTTGTGACCAAAGCGGACATGAGCGTTGACTCTGTCAAGCTGTTCGCGTCTTACAAGGACATGGATCCTACCAACTACGGTATGTCCAAGCTCACCGAGCAGGTTGCATCCTTCAATCAGAAGGCGGCGGCCGGCGATGAGTACTATCAGGGTACCGTTGTGGCGGGTATCAACGCGTCCTATTACAACATGATCAACGGTAAGCCTACCGGCACCTTTGTCATGAACGGCATTGATGTTACCAACGAAGCGGAAGGTAACAACTATGGTTATTTTGCCGTTATGAAGGACGGTTCGGTAAAAATCGGTAACAAGGGTGATTACTCCAAAGACAAGGGCAATATCCAGGAAGCCATCGGCATCTATACGATGCTGATCGTGGACGGTAAGATCTGCACCGGTCTGGATACGACGAAGTATTATCCCCGTCAAACCATCGGTATCACTGCGGACGGCGATGTCGTCATCATGACTGCCGACGGTAACCAGGCTCCGAACTCCATCGGTCTGACCGTTCTGGAGCAGGCGCAGGTCATGCTCGACCTCGGTTGCGTGTGGGCAGGTCACCTGGACGGCGGCGGCTCCTGCACCTATGCCTGTAAACCCGAAGGCTCGGATACATTTGCGATCGCTAACAGCCCCTCCGACGGCTCCGAGCGTTCCGTTTCCAACGGCTTTATCGTCGTTTCCACCGCGGCGGCTTCCTATGAGTTTGATCGCGTGGCATACGATGCTGAAAACGACTATGTGACCCCCGGTTCCTCTGTGAACGTGGCTGTCACCGGCGTCAGCTCCACCGGTCATGCGGCGGACATTCCCGCAGACATCACCTATGTGGTGGATAACGGTACGTATGTTGACGGCGTGTTCACCGCGGGCTCCGAGGTCGGCGCAGCGACCATTACCGCGATGTACAACAACGCGGCGGTCGGCTCGACCACGATCAACGTGGTGATTCCCGATACGATTGCGTTTAACAACGCGGTCATGACCGTGCCCTACGGCAAAACGGTTAACCTCAATATTGCGGCTACCTACGGCGTCAAAGACGTGGTGATCAAGCCGGCTGACCTGAAGTTCACGTTGTCCGACGCGACCGTCGGTACGATCAACGGTTTTGAGTTTACGGCGGGCGCTGAAGGCGAAGCGGCGACCACATCGACGCTGAAGGCGGAGATGGTCCTCGATTCCTCTGTGACCGCGTCGGCAACCGTCAACCTCGGCAAGGGCTCGGAGATTGTGTACGATTTCGAAGACGGCACCAATCAGAACGTGTATGTCAACGAGACTCCCGGCACGAAATACAACTACGTCTGGCCCGAAGTGGAACAGAGTGTTGTGAACAGCGACTCCGGCAACGTGCACGACGGCAACTATGCGCTGGGTGCTCACATTAACTACAGCAACTCGCTGGAATCCGGTTACATGAAGACCAGCTTGTACACGACGGATACGAAGGTGTTCAAGAATGCGGTCCGCATCGGTGCGTGGATCTACATTCCCGACGAATTTGTCGGTCTGTGGGCGCGCTGGACGTTGCCAACCGTGACGTCTGTTTCTGCGGACGGTGTTCCCACCCTCGGCGGCAATATCAACAGCAACAACATGGATACCGTTGCCGGCGGTACGGGCGTTGTCTATTCGTTTGACGAACCCGGCTGGCACTATCTGTGGGTGGACACCACGTCCGCCAGCATGGTTGGTTGGATCCCCAACCGAGCGATTATGCAGTTCTACATTTCCGACCGCGACGGCTCTGCCTACAACTATGTGGCGGCTCAGAACAGCAATATTCCCGGCAACTATCAGATTTACATCGACAGCATCACCGTCGACTATTCGACCGCTGTGGATGACCGCGAAGCGCCCGTGATCTCCAACGTGACCTATGCGGTGGAAGGTATGGCGGACGCGGCGGTGCTCGACGGTCAGACCGTGACGGCGAACAAGGTCACCTTCGGCGCTACCGTGAAGGAGTACACCGGCAAGGATAACTACACAGGCGTCGATCCTTCCACCGTGAAGGCGTACATCGACGGCGTTGAGGTTGGTTGCACCTACTCCAACGGTCTGGCGTCCGTGGTTGACACCGAGCTTACCAACGGCAAGCACACTGTGAAATTCTCGGCATGTGACAAGATGGGCAACTACGCCTGTGTCTATAAGGACATCGTTGTCAACGCTGCAGAATCCGAGAGCACGGTGAAGCTGGTGGCTCACAACCCTGACCAGACGTATCCCAAGCTGGGCTCCATCTATGAGATGGACGTAGTGGCGACGGCGATCGAAGAGGTCAGCGAAGCGGAGATCGTGATCGATCTCGATAACAACAGCACCTGGCAGCTCGATCACATGATCGTTGCCGATGGCTTTGAAGCGACCTATTCCGTGGAGCCTACGGATAACATTGCCACCATCGTGATCACGAAGACCGGCGATGTGACCGCGACCGGCGAAGCGGCTCTGGCGACCCTGCCTGTACGTGTGTGGACGCTGAAGACCGGCTACACCTATGCAAACGGTACGCAGGCGGGCGCCGCGGCATTCACCCTGGCCCAGTTCAAGACGAAGAATGAGTTCTGGAGAATGTCTGTGATCGCCAATGTTGACAAGGGCGTTCTGACCCGCGTTGACAACACCACCTCGACCTTCACCGGTGAGCGCGTGTTCTGCGACACCGAAATGTGGGCGAACTACGGCAATATGACCGCCACTGCCGAGGGTAAGGCGTATTTCGATGCATGGGACGGCGGTCACGTGCATAAGGCGGCGGCTGTGGCGGATCAGGCTCCTACCTGCACCGAGCAAGGCTATACCGGTCGTACGTACTGCGAAGGTTGTGCGTCCGTGGCGGATTGGGGCACGTCTGTTCCCGCTACCGGTCACACCTATACTGTGGTTGACGGTGTGCTCTCCTGCGCTTGCGGTGAGCTGTTCAACGGCGAATACACCGACGGCAAGACCTATGTTGACGGTGTCCTGATTGCGGACGGCTGGACCGGCGACTCCTACTATGTCGGCGGCGTGAAGTATGTCGGTCTTCAGGAAATCGACGGTTATTATTACGATTTCGGTGAGAACGGCGTCTGTGCGAACAAGGCGCGCCTCAACGGCTTCTACTACAATGAAGACGCGCAGGCTTACATGTATTTCAACGGTGGTATTAAAATCACCGATCAGATCAACGTGTATCCCACCATGTACTATTTCGACGAGAATGGCTATGCTATCTCCGGCGAGCAGGTCGTGTGCGGCTACAACGTGACCTTCAGCGAATACGGCGCGTTCGTTTCCGCTGAAGATGCCAACATCGTCGACGCCGGCTTCGAAGGCAACAACATCGAGTATGTTGTGACCGCCGACGGCACGCTGTACGTGGACGGTAAGGGCGCGATCGGCAACTACACCAGCAATGGTATCTATGCGCCCTGGTTCATCATGAACCGCAGTAAGATTTATGCTCTCGTGGTCGGCAACGAGATCACCGAGATCGGTGAATATGCGTTCTACAACAACGCGTATCTGAAGTCGGTGACCTTCGAGGAAGGCTCCTCTCTGAAGACGATCTGCAAGGGTGCGTTTGCTTCCTGCCACCGTTTGGTGGAGATCACGATCCCGGCTTCCGTGGAAGTCATCAAAGAACTGGCGTTCTACAAGAACGGCTTCATCCAAAATGTGTATGTGGAAGACAACAGCCGCCTGCACACCATCGGCCGTGAGGCGTTTGGCCAGACTCACTATCTGAAGAAGATCACCATCCCCGCGTCTGTCACCACGATTGGCAACGATCTGTTCAAGAAGAGCAGCACGGACTTTGTGGTGTATGTGGTCCAGGATTCCGAGGCGTATTTCTATGCCATCGACAACAACCTGACCTACGAATTGGTGGAGGGCACGGTCAATCCCACCTACAGCGGCAAACTGACCGATACCATCACCTGGGGTCTGTATCCTAACGGTGCGCTGGTGATCGACGGTACCGGCGCGATGCCCAACTTCGCCAACCAGAGCCAGCAGCCCTGGACGGCGCGTCGTAACCTGATCAAATCGATCGTGATCGGCAAAGATATCACCACAATCGGTAACTATGCGTTTGCTTATGCCGCCAACACGCAGTCTGTCACCTTCGAAGAAGGCAGCAAGCTGACGTCTGTCGGTGTGCTGGCGTTCCGTGATATGCCCAACGTTACGGAAATTGTGCTCCCCGAAACGGTGGTTTCTCTGGGTAACTATGCGTTCGGCGACGGCGACAGCCTCGTGAATGTGTACATTCCGCAGGACATGAAGTCGATGCACTCCAAAGCGTTCGTCAACTGCCCGAACGTTGTCCTCAACGTGGCGGAAGATACCTATGCTCAGCAGTATGCGGAGACCTACGGCATTGCGCACGAGGTCCGCGCATTCGTTCCTGCAGCGGTGGCTTCCGGTGTCGACGGCAACATCACCTGGGCGCTTACGAGCGACGGCGTGATGACCATCGGCGGCAACGGCGCTATGACCAACTACGCGGATGCGAAGTCGATGCCCTGGTATGCATACCTCAAGCAGATCAAGCACATTGTGATCGGCAAGGATATCACCGCTGTCGGTAACTATGCGTTTGCGTATGC
>JAZQHP010000120.1:0-7325 GCA_045540655.1 Acutalibacteraceae bacterium | reverse complement strand
GGGCGGCTTCGGATCGGTGTTCTGGATGTGGCTGATCGCGATCATCGGCGGCGCTTCGGCGCTGATGGAAAGCACTCTCGCGCAGATTTACAAAAAGCGCGGCAAAGAGGGAAGCTACGGCGGACCGGCGTATTATATCGAGCAGGCACTCGGCAAGCGATGGCTGGCGGTGCTGTTTTCGGTGCTTCTCATCATCACCTACGGCTTCGGCTTTAATATGCTTGCGTCCTTCAATCTGCAGTCGACGTTTGAAACCTACGCGTTTTACGACAAAAGCATCACGCCCTGGATTATCGGACTGATCGTCGCGGCGCTCGTGGCGCTGTGCCTGTTCGGCGGCGGCAAGCGCATCGTGAAAACCACGTCGTTCCTGGTACCGATCATGGGTGTGGCATACCTGCTGGTGGCGCTGATCATTGTCATCCTCAACCTGCCGCTTCTGCCGTCGGTGCTCAAAGAGGTGTTCACGGATGCGTTTGACTTCCGCGCCATCTTCGGCGGATTCAGCGGCTCGTGCGTGATGTACGGCATCAAACGCGGTCTGTTCAGTAACGAAGCGGGTGTGGGCTCGGCGCCTAACGCGTCGGCATCGGCGGATGTGTCTCATCCGATCAAGCAAGGTCTGGTGCAGGTGTTGTCGGTGTTTATCGACACGTTGCTCGTCTGCTCGGCAACGGCGTTTATGTGCATGTGCTCGGGGGTGGAACCCACCGACGCGCTCAAAGGTGCTCCTTATGTACAAGCGGCACTGCAGGCGAACCTTGGCGACTTCGGACCGATCTTCATCACCGTCGCGATGATTCTGTTTGCATTTACGACCCTGCTCGGTAACCTGTATTATGTGGATCGCTGTGTATTTCATATTTTAAAACACGAACCGAACAAAGCCTTTCGCACGGTGTATTATATCGTGGCGTCGCTTGTGATTCTGGTCGGTGCGGGACTGAGTGCCGATCTGCTGTGGAACATCGCCGATATCACCATGGGGCTGATGACGCTGATCAATATCCCCGTGATTTGTATCCTCGGGAAATACGTGCTTCGCGCACTGGCGAATTACGAAGCCCAGCGCAAGGCAGGCAAGGACCCGGTCTTTCGCGCCAAAGACATTGGTCTGCCGCACGATGTGGATTACTGGAAATAACAAAAAGAGATCTCCGTTCAAAAGACGGAGATCGCTTTTTTATGTCGGACAATCGCATTCGTCACCGTGGGCGTTGATCACGCCGATGGCTTGCAGATAGGAATATATAATGGTGGTGCCGACAAACGCCATGCCGCGCCGTTTCAGATCACGGCTGATGCGGTCGGACAGCGGGGAACAGGTGCGCTCGTGATAGGCTTCGATGATACTCTCCCCGTCGGTAAACTGCCATATATACCGATCAAAAGAACCGTATTCTGCCTGTATGGCTAGGAACACCGTCGCGTTTTGGATCGCGGCGGTTATTTTGCGGCGGTTTCGGACGATGGCGGTGTTTTGCATGAGCATGTCGACCTTTGCATCGTTGTATGTTTCCACAATGCGCGGATCAAACCCGTCAAACGCCTCCCGAAACGCGGCGCGCTTGTTGAGAATGCATTCCCATGATAACCCCGCCTGAAACCCTTCCAGAATCAGCAGCTCAAACAACCGGCAGTCGTCGTGACAGGGCACGCTCCATTCGTTGTCGTGGTAGGCGACATACAGCGCATTGCGCTCATTGACCCAGCGGCACCTCACGTGGCGTTCCTCCTCGTTTCGTCGCGGCGGGCAGCTTCTTGAGCGGAATAGATGCATCCGCAGTAGTTCTGCCGATACAGTCCGTATTGCGCCGACAGATCGCAGGAGCGTTTGTATCCGTTTTGCTTTTTGAAATCCGACACCAGGTATTTCACACCATAGAGCACTTCGAGTTCTTTGCCGATGGTATTGAGCCATACGGCGTTTTTGTGCGGGCTGACGGACAGCGTGGTGGTCATGTAATCGAAACCGTGTGCGGCGGCATATTGCGCCGTTTTCTCCTGGCGCAGACGATAACAATCGTAGCATCGTGCGCCGCCTTCGGGGAGATCCTCGCGCCCGCTCGCCAACGTTTCAAACGCCTCTCCGTCATAGGATGGTGCGACGATCTCCACCGTCGACAGGCCCATTTCCGCCGTCAGACGGCGCAGCTCTGCCAACCGATGGTCAAATTCCTCTTCAGGCGCAATGTTGGGGTTGTAAAAAAAGATGGTGATGCGAAAATGATCGCGAAGCCGCTCCAGCACCGCACTCGAGCACGGCGCACAGCAAGCGTGAAGCAGGAGCGTCGGTTTCACATCGCCTGTGCAGGCGGACGCGATTTCCGCTTCCATCCGCTTCTGATAATTGACAGCATTCGTTGAATGATTCATAGGATATCCCCGTTTCTTGGTGATCAGGAAATGATGTTACGGATCCAGAATCCGTTTTTGACCAGTGCCAGACCGATGATCGACTTGAGCGCCGACACGCCCTGAATGATTGCAAACAGCGCAAGAAACGGCAGGGCGGTACAACGGCTGAGAATAAAGGCGAGCAACACGCTGACGCCCCACATAAAGCCCGAGTCGAATACAATGGTAATGAGCATTTTACCGCCCGATCGCAGGGTGAAATAGGAGGCATGAGTCAGCGCTTCAAACGGCATAGCGATGGCGGTGATCCGCATCAGTACGGTCGCCAGCTCGCGGATTTCCGTCTCGGTGTTGTAAGCAAGCGGAATCCATGCCGCTACCACGAAATACAGCAAGGCGACAACCACGGATACGGCGAACGAAAAGGCGATCATCTGATAGGACGCTTCGCGGGCTTCTTTGAGCTTGTTGGCGCCGAGCAGTTGACCGATCAGAATGCCGATGGCGGCACCGACCGCCATGTAGGCGATAGAAAACACATTCCAGAAGGTCTGCGAAATATTCACCGCTGCCACTGCGTCCAGTCCGCGTGTGGAGTAGCATTGATTGACTATGGCAACACCTGCCGCCCAGCATGTTTCGTTGAGCATTAGCGGCAGACCCTTGACAAGTAGCTGGCCGACCAGGCGACGCGGCACATACAACTGACGATACACGCCCTTCATAAATGCGAAGCGGGGAGAGGTGTGCGCCCCGACAGCAACAATTGCCAGTTCCACAAACCGCGACAGTACCGTGCCGATGGCGGCACCGGTCACGCCGAGCGCGGGTGCGCCGAATTTGCCGAAAATGAGAATGTAGTTCGTCACCAGATTCACCGCGACTGCCGCGACACCCGCGACCATCGGCAGGGTGGCGTGACCGCCCTCACGAAGCGTGCCGGAATAGGATTGCACCAGCGCAAAGGGAAGCAGTCCGATGAGCATGACACGCATATACGTCTGCGCGTGTTCCATGGTGGCGGCGGCATCGGTCAGTCCTTGCTCGCCGCGCATATACATGGATAGTAATGTGTCTCCGCATCCCAGGAACAGCGCCACGCCCAGCAGTGTCAGCAAGCCGCTGAACAACAGCTTGAAACGGAAGGTGTGTCGCACTCCCTCGTGATCACCGTTGCCGAAGAACTGGGCGCCGAAGATGCCCGCGCCTGACACCGCGCCGAAGATGCATAGGTTGAACACGAAAAACAACTGATTGGAGATCGCCACACCGGTCATTTCCGATGTGCCGACGGCACCGATCATGATGTTGTCGAGCATATTGACAAAGTTGGTGATGCCGTTTTGCACCATGATCGGAAGCATGAGCAACACCAGACGTTTATAAAAGGCTTTTGTGCCGATAAATTTCCGAAGCATATGAGGTCTCTCCTGACAATGGGATTAAGCGTTCCAGCCGAAGCGTGACAGATCGATATGTCCGTCCGCTTCAAACTGCACACCTTCGGCTTCCAGACGTTCTCGCTGGACATCCTTGCCGCCGAAGGCGAAGGAATCTGCCACCCGTCCGAAACGGTCTACCACGCGGTGGCAGGGAATGATCAGCGGGAGCGGGTTGCGGTGAAGGGCATAGCCGACCACACGGCTCCAGCGTGGTTGTCCGCACAGGCGCGCAACCTGCCCGTAGGTGGCAACCTTGCCGCGCGGAATGGCGCAAACAATGTCGTAGATCCGTTCATAAGCGGTCATGAAACAACCACTCCTTTTTGCGTTTATCGATGGCGAAGGATGGTTTCTCGGGAGATGCGGTTGTCCGCGTCGCTGTGCGCGGGATCGCGGAAAGAGAAATGACAGCCCGCAAAACGGTCGCACGTCACCACCTGATAGTCTTCGCTGTAAGGGGAGCGCTGCAGCAGTCCGAACGCCGCCCCGTTCGCGACCACGACATCTGTGGGCAGAACGGGCTCACGGAATGGATCGTTGCGATAGGTATACGGTGTCGGATCGGCGTTGCCGACCCATTCGGTGTGTTCTTCGCAGACTTCATAATACCAATTCGACACAAACGCCGTCAGCGCTGCGAATGTGTCGGCAGGGTAGGGACGCTTTTCCAGAAATACGCGGCGATTCCCGAAAATACGGGCATCACCCGCGGCATTTTTCTCGGCACAAAGAGAGCGCTCCGTTTCCTGCGGGACGACGGTGTACAGTTCGTATACCATATAAAACACCTCCGGATACCGATGGTTCTTTACTCTTAATAGTAGCATAAACGACGCTGTTTTTCAACCGTCAAACCGCAAGAAAGAAGGGAACGGAAGGGAGAAACAGGCGAAGCGGACTAACGCGAAAAAATCCAAAAAATCGCAAAAATATCCTTGACAATGCGCATAAGGTGTGGTATAGTATCACTGTTGCAAATTTCATATGGGAGAATTCCCGAGTGGCCAAAGGGGGCAGACTGTAAATCTGTTGTCACTGACTTCGGTGGTTCGAATCCACCTTCTCCCACCAAGTATTCCGGTCTATTTAGATGCCGGGTAACAAAAGAAGCCTTGTATCCGCAAGGCTTCTTTTGTTTGTATTTACTTTGTTGTTTTAATTTAGTCATTCGCATAATACAACAAAGTAAATCATTTTATTTAAAGGAGAAAAGAATATGGGAATCTTTGGTTTAGGCTACCGCATAAGAATGCGCAAATTGGAAAAAGAGAAAAAAGCGAATGATGAGAAGTTGATTAATGTTATCATCCCAGAAATTGTTTCTGTCTATACTTCTCACTATTTAAAGTTCAAACAAAGCCAAAACATTAAAGTATTATCGAGATTAGTAATATCACAAAATAATCCTGAAGAATACACCGTAAATCAAGAGGGCATATCGTATGTCTTAAAAAATGGAGAAAAAAAGAGCATCCTTTTTAAGCATATGGGATTACCAGATCTTAATAGTAGAATTCCCTTTTCTTCTAGCGTTATGCAGTTTCAATTGACATTTAGAAACGAGGGGTATTACAACGATAATCAACAGAAAAAAATATACGATGCCGTTTTTGGTAAAACGCATTCTCATGGTGTTACTTTTTTTGGTTGCTTACCATATATAAATGAGTGTCATATTGTTGGGCTGTTAATGGCGCAACATTCTGGGGTGTCTTATCGTTACTATCATGGTGATTCAGTATTTAAAAAAGAATATCAAACATCCAAAACGTGGTAATGCTATATCGTAAAGTGAACAGCACAACATGAAATCAGTATATTCCTTGTGGTTTAAAAAATAGTGCCCCATCAATGAAAAAATCACACATTTTAGATTTTTACTTTTTTATGTGAATTTTTTAATTCGCTAATTCTCTGGACTTTTAAGTTTTTTTGGATATAATTGCTGTTACCAAAAAGAAAGGTGGCAGTAATATGAACAGAGAAGAATTGCAAGAAGAAATATGGTTTTTATACGGACTTTGGTACAGATACTTTGACCTTTATCATTTCCTCAAAAAGAATAAAAGAGGTTTAGAGTTGATACCAAAACTCCGAGAAAAACAAAATGAACTTTTACGGCTTATTGACTTTGCAAAAGACCAACTTTGAGTTGGCATCTAAATGGTTCGGAACAGCCAAAAATAAGACGGTCAAAAGACCGTCTTATTTTTTATCCATTGCGAAAGCAATGGCATATCATCACGCGTCAGCGTGTATATCATCAAGGGCGGCCTGATGCCGCCCTTGTATCTCATCACACCGTAGGTGTGTATCAAAAAGCTTTCGCAATGATGATATACAAAACTTCGTTTTGATGATATGCCATTCCTGCGGAATGGATGATATACACGGCGTCGCCGTGATTTTTTCACTCCGTAGGCGGCGGAATATCACTAAAATCTCCGACCAAGGTGGATTCGAACCACCGGAATTGTGATGCGCTTGCTTAATTCTTTTTTGTGCTATAATCAATCAAAGGCGGTGATTATGTGCAACATTTTATTGAGGGTATATTAGAACTGATTTTTGGGTTGGCAAAAGACAGTCCTGAGAATATGCCGGAAATCGAATACAAAAATTCTTTTATGGTAAAGAATACTAACAAGAAAATGATTATGCGAATTATCGCGTCGTTGTTGGTTGCCGTTGCTTTGAGTGTTGGGTGTCTGTTCGTTGATCCGGATACACGAATGTTGTTTTTTGTATTTATCGTCCTTCTTGCTTTTATTGCGCTTTTCTCCATAGACGCGTTATCTTTTAGATGCTTTGTAAACGAGCAAACCTTAACGGCGTCGTCATTTTTTATGTTCAAAAAGAATTTTTCTTGGGAAGATATTATTTGTGTGCGAAAATGTGAAACCACAGATGAAAAAAGTGTGTGGATTGTATTGTACGGTAAGGACAAAAAAATGCGTTTTGGATATTTCAACAGAAATGGAAAATGCTTGGTATATCGTCAAAATGGCAGAGTATAAAAATATAGAAATCCAAGAAGCGAAAGATTTAACAATAAAACAAATGCGTCACATATAATGTAAGCCTCAACCATCCGCCGTACAAAACATACCCTGCGGCAATCTTGTCGCGTTTCACGCGACCGCATGATACGTGCCGCTTCCGACACAATGTCGCTCTTGTTGACTACTACACACGTTTATGCTATACTGAAACAAAGGCGGTGGAAGAATGTCTATTTTCAAGAAAAAAGAGAAACGCATTCCCGAAGGCAACTATCGCATTATAAAAATCGGGAAAGAGGCGTTATATGAATTTGTCTATGAGTCTTTTATGGATAAATTGGAACTGTATCTTGATATAAGCGACGGCACATCCGTTGTCAATTTCTTTGATATCGATTGGGAAAAAGGAGAATTCATTTTTGCATCACGAAATGAAATCGATGGAAAAGATATGTTTCAAACCGTTTTAGATACAGAGAAGTTGCTTGCTGTTCTGGATCCGACTTGTGAAACCGTGTTTACG
>JAZQHP010000119.1:0-7502 GCA_045540655.1 Acutalibacteraceae bacterium | reverse complement strand
GTTCTGTGAGCGCATCTTTGGTCCGAACAAGGACTGGGAGTGCCACTGCGGCAAGTATAAGCGCATCCGCTATAAGGGCAAGGTCTGCGAACGCTGCGGCGTCGAGGTCACGCGTGCGAAAGTGCGCCGCGAGCGCATGGGTCACATCGAGCTCGCCGCGCCCGTGTCCCACATCTGGTATTTCAAGGGCATCCCGTCCCGTATGGGTCTGCTCCTGGATATCACTCCCCGTCTGCTGGAGCAGGTGCTGTATTTCTCCTCCTACATCGTCACCGATGACGGCGGAATCCGCGGCCTGCAAAAGAAGATGGTGCTGTCCGAAAAGGATTATCGCGATTGGCGCGAGAAGTATGAGGATGAGTTCGAAGCCGGCATGGGCGCGGAATACATCCAGAAGCTGCTCGCCGAGATCGATCTTGAGGAGCTGTCCGAACAGCTCAAAGCTGAGCTGGAGGATGCGACCGGTCAAAAGCGCGCTCGTCTTGTCAAGCGTCTGGAAGTGGTCGAATCCTTCCGCCTGTCGGGTAACCGTCCCGAGTGGATGGTGCTCAATGTCCTGCCGGTCATTCCGCCCGACATCCGCCCGATGGTGCAGCTCGACGGCGGTCGTTTTGCGACCTCCGACCTCAACGATCTCTATCGCCGCGTGATCAACCGCAATAACCGCCTGAAGAAGCTGCTGGAGCTCGGCGCGCCCGACATCATCGTGCGCAACGAGAAGCGCATGCTGCAGGAAGCGGTGGACGCGCTCATCGACAACGGTCGTCGCGGTCGTCCCGTCACCGGTCCCAACAACCGTCCCCTCAAGTCCCTGTCCGACATGCTCAAAGGTAAGCAAGGTCGCTTCCGTCAGAACCTGCTCGGTAAGCGCGTGGACTATTCGGGTCGTTCGGTTATCGTTGTCGGTCCGGAACTCAAGATGTATCAGTGCGGTCTGCCGAAGGAAATGGCGCTCGAGCTGTTCAAGCCCTTCGTGATGAAGCGCCTCGTGGAAATCAATGCCGCGGGCAACATCAAGACCGCCCGTAAGATGGTCGAGCGTGTGCATCCCGACGTGTGGGACGCGCTGGAGATCGTCATTAAGGATCACCCGGTCATGCTCAACCGTGCACCGACGCTTCACCGCCTGGGTATTCAGGCGTCCGAGCCCGTGCTGGTGGAAGGCCGCGCGATCAAACTGCACCCGCTGGTCTGTACGGCATTCAACGCCGACTTCGACGGTGACCAGATGGCCGTGCACGTGCCGCTGTCCGCAGAGGCGCAGGCGGAAGCCCGCTTCCTCATGCTCGCGGCAGGCAACCTGCTCAAGCCCTCCGACGGTAAGCCCGTCGCCGTGCCGACACAGGATATGGTTCTCGGTTCTTACTACATGACCATCGAGAAACCCGGCGAGCCGGGCGAAGGCAAGGCGTTCAAGGACGAGGACGAAGCGATGATGGCGTATCAGGAGAAGGTCGTCGGACTGCACTCCAAGATCCGCGTGCGCCGCACGATGGAGATCGACGGCGTCATGCAGAGCCGCCTGGTGGAAACCACCGTCGGCCGCATCCTCTTCAACCGGCCCATCCCGCAGGACCTCGGTTTTGTGGATCGTTCCATCCCCGAAAACCGCTTCCTCTACGAAGTGGACTTCAAGGTGGGCAAGAAGCAGTTGTCCCGCATCGTTGAGAAGTGCATTCAGGTGCACGGTGCGGCGACCACGTCCGAAGTGCTGGACGCGATCAAGAACCAGGGCTACAAGTTCTCGACCCGCGGCGCACTGACCGTGGCGGTTGTGGATGCGTCCATCCCGCCCGAGAAGAAGGAACTCATCGCCGAAGCCGAAGCGATGGTCGACCGTATCACCGATATGTACAACCAGGGCTTCATGAGCGACGAAGATCGCTATCGCCGTGTCATTGAGACGTGGAACACCACCACCGACAAGGTCACCGCGGCGCTTAATAAGAACATGGATCCCTACAACCCGATCTTCATGATGTCCGATTCCGGCGCTCGTGGTAGTATCGCCCAGATCCGTCAGCTGGCGGGTATGCGCGGCCTGATCGCGAACACCTCGGGTCGTACCATCGAGGTTCCCATCCGTGCGAACTACCGTGAAGGTCTGAACATTATGGAATACTTCATTTCGTCCCGCGGCGCGCGTAAAGGTCTCGCCGATACCGCGCTTCGTACCGCTGACTCGGGTTATCTGACCCGTCGTCTGGTCGACGTTGCGCAGGAAGTCATCATCCGTGAGCACGACTGCGGCACGCATCAGGGCATTGAAGTGTACGACATCATGGACGGCAAGGAAATGATCGAGCCGCTCACCGAGCGTCTCGTGGGTCGTTTCCTCGCGGACGATTTCTGCGATCCCGCGACGGGCGAAGTGGTGGTCAGCCGCGACGTCATGATGACCGATAAAGAAGCCGATATCATTGTCAACAAGTACGGCGCGAAGAAAGTGGTCATCCGCTCGGTGCTGACCTGTGAAGCAAAGCACGGTGTCTGCGCACACTGCTACGGCGCGAACCTCGCGACGGTGGAGCCTGTCTCCATCGGTGAAGCGGTCGGTATCATCGCCGCGCAGTCCATCGGCGAGCCCGGTACCCAGCTGACCATGCGTACGTTCCACACCGGCGGTGTTGCGTCGGGTGAAGATATCACGCAGGGTCTGCCGCGTGTGGAAGAGCTGTTCGAGGGTCGTAAACCGAAGTACCTCGCCATCATCAGTGAGATCGACGGTGTGGTCAGCTTCGGCGAAGACAAGAAAAAGCAGCTTGTCATCGTCACCAACGACAAGGACGGCGAGATCGACCAGCGCTCTTACGTCATTCCCTTCGGCTCGCGCAAGCGTGTCAAGGAAGGCGACGTCATCAAGAAGGGCGACCGTATTACGGAAGGTTCGATCAACCCCAACGATATCCTGGCGATCAGCGGCCCCTTGGCGGTGCAGAACTACCTGATCCAGGAAGTCCAGCACACCTACCGTATGCAGGCGGTTGACATCAACGATAAGCACGTTGAGGTCATTGTCCGTCAGATGATGCGCAAGGTGCGCGTTGAGGATTCGGGCGATACCTATCTGCTCAGCGGTGCGCTCGTCGACCGCGGCGAAGTGGATCGCGAGAATGCGCGCGTGCGTGCCCGCATCGACGCGGGTGAGATCCACCTGCGCGAGGCGACCTGCTCGCCGGTGCTGCTCGGTATCACCAAGGCGTCCCTTGCCACCGACAGCTTCCTGTCCGCGGCGTCCTTCCAGGAAACCACCCGCGTGCTGACCGAAGCCGCCATCAAGGGCAAGGTCGACCCGCTGCTCGGTCTGAAGGAGAACGTCATCATCGGTAAGCTGGTGCCCGCCGGTACGGGTATGCAGATCTATTCCGATGTGGATGTCATCAACACCCATGCTTCCGACGATTCGCCGTACGTGGCGGCGCTTCGCAGCATGCTCGAAGATGACGACGCGTCTGCTCAGCCTGAAGAATAAAGTTCATCATCCGCTCTGCCGAATCTTCGGCAGAGCGGATGTTTTTCGTCTACCCCCGACGGTAGGGAACGGACGGTGTGTCATGCCGCAGAGGGGACGAAGTCAAATGGATTTCGGACGAAACGGTTGTCCCGTACAAACCCGCCTGTGAATATGGTTTTTGTGCATTGCCGTCCGCCGTGGAAGGGCGTGCATGTTCCATGAAATTTCTTAGAAAAATTCTCTTGACAAGGGATAGATATCTGTGCTAGAATATCGAATTGGTGAGCCCTGTCTATAGTTGCGCCCTTTTTCAGAGGGCAACAACGGACAAGGATCGCTGAATACGGAAGAAAGGAGAGATGATTTTGCCTACTTTTAACCAATTGGTGCGCAAGGGTCGTGAAGATCTCGAGAAGAAAGCGAAGGCGCCTGCTCTGCTGAAGGGCTGGAACTCCAAGAAGCGCGTTCCGATCGATCAGAACTCCCCCCAAAAGCGCGGTGTGTGCACGGCGGTCAAGACCTCGACCCCGAAGAAGCCGAACTCCGCTCTGCGTAAGGTGGCGCGTGTCCGTTTGTCCAACGGTATCGAAGTTACTTCGTATATCCCCGGCGAAGGTCACAACCTGCAGGAGCATAGCGTGGTGCTGATTCGCGGCGGTCGTGTTAAGGACCTTCCCGGTGTGCGTTACCACATCATTCGCGGTACGCTGGATACGCAGGGTGTTGCGAAGAGAATGCAAGCTCGTTCGAAGTACGGTGCGAAGCGCCCGAAGAGCAAGTAAGAAAGAGATATTACTGACAAGCGGCTGAGATTCAGCGGCAGTTCTTATATATAGTATATAGCGGAACGCCCCATGAATCGGCCAGACGAGAGTATGTCACTTTCGAGTACCTATGATATCATTTATATGAAGGAGGGAAGTAAAGTGCCGAGAAGAGGTTCTATCGCAAAACGCGATGTTTTGCCCGATCCGCTTTACAATTCCAAATTGGTCACCCGACTGATCAATAACATTATGCTCGACGGCAAGCGCGGCGTTGCCCAGAAGATCGTGTATGGTGCGTTCGACATCATCCGCGAGAAGACGGGCCGTGATCCGCTCGAAGTCTTCGAGGAATGCATGGAAAACATTATGCCGGTGCTGGAGGTTAAGGCTCGCCGTGTTGGTGGTGCTACCTACCAGGTGCCGATCGAAGTTCGTCCGGAGCGCCGTCAGACCCTGGGTCTGCGTTGGCTGACGAACTACTCCCGTTCCCGTTCCGAGCGCACCATGAAGGAGCGTCTGGCGAACGAGATCATGGACGCGCTGCAGGGCAACGGCGGCGCTGCCAAGAAGCGCGACGACACCCACAAGATGGCAGAAGCGAACCGCGCTTTTGCTCATTTCCGTTGGTAATTTAGGAGGAGCATTATGGCTAGACAAGTACCCCTTGCTCTTACCAGAAACATCGGCATCATGGCTCACATCGACGCGGGTAAAACCACGACGACCGAGCGTATTCTGTATTACACCGGTGTTAACTACAAAATCGGCGAAACCCATGACGGTGGCGCGACCATGGACTGGATGGCGCAGGAACAAGAGCGTGGTATCACCATCACCTCTGCTGCGACCACCTGTTTCTGGAAAGACAAAAACGGTCAAAACAACCGTATCAACATCATCGACACCCCGGGTCACGTGGACTTCACGGTTGAGGTTCAGCGTTCCCTGCGTGTGCTCGACGGTTCTGTGACGGTGCTTTGCGCCAAGGGCGGCGTTGAGCCCCAGTCCGAAACCGTGTGGCGTCAGGCGGATAACTATCAGGTTCCCCGCATGGCGTACGTCAACAAAATGGACATCATGGGCGCGGACTTCTTCCGCGTTGTCAACATGATGCGCGAGCGTCTGAAATGTAACGCCGTGCCGATCCAGCTCCCCATCGGTTCCGAGGATACCTTCAAGGGCATCATCGACCTCGTGGAGATGAAGGCCGACGTTTACTATGACGAAATGGGTAAGGATATGCGCGTGGAAGACATTCCCGAGGATATGCTTGACCTTGCTAACGAATATCACGAGAAACTCATGGAAGCCATCGCCGAGCAGGACGATGACCTCATGGAGAAGTATTTCGCGGGTGAGGAAATCACCATCGACGAGATGCAAGCGGTTATTCGTAAGGCGACTATCGCGAATGAGATGGTTCCCGTTTGCTGCGGTACCTCTTATCGCAACAAGGGCGTGCAGAAGCTGCTGGACGCGATTGTCGCGTACATGCCTTCGCCGCTGGATGTTCCCGCCATCAAGGGCGTGAACCCCGAAACCGACGAAGAAGTCGAGCGTCCCTCTTCGGACGAGGAGCCGTTTGCGGCGCTGGCGTTTAAGATCGCGACCGATCCCTTCGTTGGTAAGCTCTGCTTCTTCCGTGTGTATTCGGGTATTGTCAACGCGGGTCAGACCGTGTACAACTCCTGCAAGGATAACAACGAGCGTCTCGGTCGTATCGTGCAGATGCACTCCAACGAGCGTAAAGACCTCGACGTGGTTTACGCGGGCGACATCGCTGCGGCGATCGGCCTGAAGAACACCACGACGGGCGACACGCTGTGCGACGAGAAGTTCCCCGTCATCCTCGAATCCATGGAATTCCCCGAGCCCGTTATCCGCGTGGCCATCGAGCCCAAGACCAAAGCCGGTCAGGAGAAGATGGGCATCGCGCTTGCGAAGCTGGCGGAAGAAGATCCGACCTTTAAGACCTACACCGACGAAGAGACGGGTCAGACCATCATCGCCGGTATGGGTGAGTTGTACCTCGAAATCATCGTTGACCGCCTGCTCCGTGAGCTCAAGGTGGAAGCGAACGTCGGCGCTCCCCAGGTTGCTTATAAGGAAACCATCCGCAAGAGCGCGGATGTCGACCACAAGTATGCCCGTCAGTCCGGCGGTAAGGGTCAGTACGGTCACGTTAAGATCCGTGTCGAGCCCAACGAGTCCGGCAAGGGCTACGAGTTTGTCAATGCGGTTGTCGGCGGCGCGATTCCGAAGGAATACATCCCCGCTGTTGACCAAGGTATCCAGGGCGCCATGCTGTCCGGTGTTCTCGCCGGCTACAACGTGGTCGACGTGAAGGTTACCCTGTACGACGGCTCGTATCACGAGGTTGACTCCTCTGAAATGGCGTATAAGATCGCCGGCTCCATGGCGTTCAAAGAGGCGATGCGCAAGTCGGATCCCTGCTTGCTCGAGCCGTTGATGAAGGTTGTTGTCGTGGTTCCCGAGGAATACATGGGCGACGTCATCGGCGATCTGAACTCCCGTCGTGGCCTGATCCAGGGCATGGAAGCGCTTTCCGGCGCCCAGCAGATCAACGCCATCGTTCCGCTGTCTGAGATGTTCGGTTATGCGACTGACCTGCGTTCCCGTTCGCAGGGCCGTGGTCAGTACAGCATGGAGCCGAGCCACTATGCGGAGCTTCCGAAGAGCGTGTCCGAGGCGGTTATCGCCAAGCGCGCGAAGAAGGAAGACTGATTTTAATTTATCGGAACGCGATTTTGCGGGAATTCCCGCAAAATTGCGCTCTGAACTATACTTTTTTCCAAAAACCTCTTGCATTTCTGTTACAGAATTGTTAGAATAGGGTTAGTTTGGATAAAACTAATACAGCTTTGTTCAGCAAAGTTATCAAAGGAGGAAATTCCAATGGCAAAGGAAAAATTTGAACGTTCCAAACCCCACGTAAACATTGGCACCATCGGTCACGTTGACCATGGTAAGACCACCCTGACCGCGGCGATCACCAAGGTTCTGAACATGAACGGCGATGCGGATTTCGTGGATTACGCGAACATCGATAAGGCTCCCGAAGAGCGTGCTCGTGGTATCACAATCAACACCGCTCACGTTGAGTATCAGACGGAGACCCGTCACTACGCTCACGTTGACTGCCCCGGCCACGCCGACTACGTCAAGAACATGATCACCGGTGCTGCTCAGATGGACGGCGCTATCCTCGTCGTGTCTGCTGCTGACGGCCCCATGCCCCAGACCCGTGAGCACATCCTGCT
>JAZQHP010000118.1:0-25862 GCA_045540655.1 Acutalibacteraceae bacterium | reverse complement strand
AGTGGATCCGACGGTGGTGGAGTTCTTCACCAAGCACCGCAAAACGCACAATGCCGGTGTGTTTGATGCTTACACGCCCGAAATGCGGGCGTGTCGCTCCGCGCATATCATCACCGGGCTTCCCGATGCTTACGGACGCGGACGCATCATCGGCGATTATCGACGGGTGGCGCTCTACGGCGTCGATCGTCTGATCGAGGATAAGCAAGCGCAAAAGGCATCGCTCGACGGCACCATGACCGCTGAAAAAATACGCGACCGCGAGGAACTGTCCGAGCAGATCCGCGCGCTTCACGATCTCAAAACGATGGCGGAAACCTACGGTTTCGATATCTCTCTGCCTGCCTCGGATACGAGAGAAGCGATACAATGGCTGTATTTTGCGTATCTGGCGGCGGTCAAGGAACAAAACGGCGCGGCGATGTCGCTCGGACGCACCTCCACCTTCCTGGATATTTATGCCGAGCGGGATCTGCGTCGCGGGACGTACACCGAGGAAGAGATCCAGGAGTTTGTCGATCATTTCATCATGAAGCTCCGTTTGGTGAAATTTGCGCGCACGCCGGAATACAATGCCCTGTTTTCGGGCGATCCGCAATGGGTTACGGAATCCATCGGCGGCGTCGGGATCGACGGACGTCACATGGTCACGAAGATGTCCTTTCGGTATCTGCACACCCTGCGCAATCTCGGACCTGCACCCGAGCCGAATCTGACGGTGCTGTGGTCGAGCCGCCTTCCTGCTGGCTTTAAGCGCTTTTGCGCGAAGACCTCCATCGAAACCTCCTCGGTGCAGTATGAAAATGACGATATCATGCGGTACACCCACGGGGATGACTACGCCATTGCGTGTTGCGTCTCGTCCATGCGTGTCGGCAAGGAGATGCAGTTCTTCGGTGCGCGTGCCAATCTCGCCAAATGCCTGCTCTATGCCATCAACGGCGGCGTGGATGAAATCAGCGGCAAGCAGATCGCGCCGCCGTTTCGTCCGATCACAGGGGATGTGCTGGAGTTTGTGGATGTCATGGACAAGTTTGACACGATGATGGCGTGGCTCGCGGAGGTGTACGTCGACACGCTCAATGTCATTCACTATATGCACGACAAATACTGCTACGAACGCCTGCAGATGGCGCTTCATGACAAGGATGTCACGCGCTGGTTTGCGACAGGCATCGCGGGATTGTCGGTGGTGGCGGATTCACTGTCTGCGATCAAGTATGCGAAGGTGCATGTGGTGCGTGACGGCAACGGATTGGCGGTGGATTACCGCATTGAGGGCGAGTTTCCGAAGTTTGGCAACGACGATGACCGTGTCGACGATCTTGCGCGCATGGTGGTGCATCGCTTCATGGAGCACATCCGTCGCCATCACACCTATCGCGACAGCATCCCGACCACGTCTATTCTGACCATCACCTCCAACGTGGTCTACGGCAAGGCAACGGGCCCTACGCCCGCCGGTCGCCGCCGCGGAGAAGCGTTCGCGCCCGGTGCCAATCCGATGCACCGACGGGACGATCACGGCGCTGTCGCATCGCTGGCATCGGTTGCCAAACTGCCGTTCATCGACGCGCAGGACGGCATTTCCAATACTTTTTCCATTGTGCCGGGGGCGCTTGGGAAAGAGGATGCGGTGTTTGTGGGGGATCTGGATGTCGAGCTGTCGTGCGGATGCCCGAATGTACCGCTGACGGAGGACTGGGACAACCAATAAGAAGGAGGCAAAACAATGGATCCGAATGAAGAACAAGTGGACAATCTGGTGACGTTGCTGGACGGCTATATGGACAAAGGCGGTCACCATCTGAATGTGAACGTATTTACCCGCGAGACCCTGCTGGATGCGCAAAAGCATCCCGAACGGTATCCGCAGCTGACGGTGCGCGTGAGCGGCTATGCGGTCAATTTTGTCAAGCTCACAAAGGAACAACAGGACGAAGTGATCGCGCGTACCTTCCACGGCGACGAGGACGAATGATCGGTGGAAGGATACGTGCATTCGGTGGAGAGCTTCGGGACAGTGGACGGTCCGGGTGTGCGCATGGTGGTGTTTTTGCAAGGCTGTCCGCTTCGCTGTGCCTATTGCCACAATCCCGACACATGGGAACGCAAAGGGGGCACGCTCACTACCGTCGAACAGCTGCTTGAACGCTATCGGGACAACCGTTCCTTTTATGAGGGCGGCGGCATCACCGTGAGCGGCGGCGAGCCGCTGATGCAGATGCCGTTTGTCACGGCACTCTTTGAAGCGGCACATGCCGCCGGCATTCACACGTGCCTGGATACGTCGGGGGCGGTCTTTGTCGAAAACCAACGGTTTTTACAGCGGCTGGATCGTCTGCTGGCGGTAACCGATCTGGTGTTACTGGATATCAAGCACGTGGACCCCACCGAGCATCGACGCCTGACGGGGCGGGATAACCGTCGGATTATCGGCTTTGCCCGCTATCTGGATGCCCGGCGGATTCCCATGTGGATCCGCCATGTGCTGGTGCCGACGCGGACGGACGATCCGTCGGCGCTGCGCCTGCTCGGGCGCTTCATCGGCACGCTGTCCTCCGTGCGGCGATTTGAACTGTTGCCGTATCATCGCCTGGGGGAGGAGAAGTATCGCCGTCTGGGACTTCCTTATGCGTTGCAGGGGATAGACCCGCCCGATAAGCGCGCCGTAAAAACGGCGCGGCATCGGGTGATACAGGGTATCTACGATGTACGATGCCCGAAGACAAAAAGCGCTCATGCCGATTCATCGGTATGAGCGCGTTTTGGTGCAGAATGGTTGCGTTTTCAACACAGTTCGTGTATACTGATACATAGAAATGCATGATGGTCGGTCATGCTTGAAGAGGAGAAGAGTATGGACGTTCAGTATCATAAGAAGCCGTATAACACCGCCAAGTTTCCCATACGCCAGCCGTGGTTTATGACCGCTCTGCTGGCGGCGGTCAGCCGCATCGGTATGCCGCGCGGTTGCCCGTACCGCATTGAAAAATTCCATATGGAGGGGCTCAAGCCGCCGTATATCCTGCTGAGCAATCACCAGTATTTTGTCGACTTTCAGCTCGCCTCGCTCGCGACATTTCCGCATCGCGTCAACAACGTCGCCAACATTGACGGCTATTATCGCCGCCCGTGGGTGATGGAATTGCTCGGATGCATCTGTAAACGCAAATTCACCACCGACCTGCATCTGCTTCGCTCCATCCGTCATGTGTTGACCAAATACAAGGACGTGCTGTGCATGTATCCCGAGGCGCGGTATTCGCCCGTCGGTACGACGGCGGTTTTGCCCGACGCACTCGGTAAAATGATCAAGATGTCCAAAGTGCCGGTGGTGGTTATGATCCACCACGGCAACTATCTGCATACGCCGTTCTGGAACTACCGCCGGAAGCGTAAGACGCCGCTGTACACGACCGTCACACAGGTGCTGACCGCTGAGCAGGTGGCAAGCATGTCCGCCGAGGAGATCAACCGCGTCGTGCGCGAGGCGATGGAGTATGATGAATATCGCTGGCAACGCGAGCAGGGCATCCGCATCACCGAGCTGTATCGCGCCGAAGGACTCCATAAGGTGCTCTATCAATGCCCCGCGTGCAAAACGGAGCATCGCATGGATTCCAAAGGCGCCACGCTGTTCTGCACGGCGTGCGGCAAAACGTGGGAGATGGATGAGCTCGGCGTGCTCAAGGCGACGAGCGGAGAAACCGAATTTCCGCACATCCCCGACTGGTATGAATGGCAACGCGCTGAGGTGCGCCGCGAAATCGAAGAAGGACGCTATTATTTTGAGGACAAGGTGGATGTGTATTCGTTGCCGCGATGCTGGCGGTTTGAGCATCTCGGAGACGGTGTGTTGATCCACGATCCCGAGCGCGGCTTTATCGTTCGCGGTACATACAACGGACAGGACTATGAAATCGAGCGTAAGCCCATCGGCATGTACAGTCTGCACGTGGAGTACGATTATTGCTACATCAAACCGTACGATTGTGTGGATATTTCCACCGATAACGATTCGCTGTACTGCTATCCCACCCGCGACAATGTGGTGACCAAGCTTTCCCTTGCCACCGAAGAAATTCATAAAATTCATCGGGCACGCCTGGAAGAGGAAAAGCGTGCCGCCAAGCTCGCAAGGGCGAAGAAAACGATAGAAACGACGCCTGTTTCGTGATTGGCGACGTCACCCGCACATCGATTGTGCGGGTGCTTTTCTTTGCTGTTTTGCGTTGACAGAACGGCGGCAATATTGGTATACTGATAACAGTCGAATGCTGTAGAAAAGAGGGACCCTGTATGAGCATTTTCGTGAGCTGGAGAGGAAGCGACCGCGACGTTAAGAACGAATTGGTGGCGGCGCTTCGTGCCGCGCTTCCCGAAGAGACGGTGTGGGAATCCGACGAGGGATGCAAGAGCAACGGTTATGAGGAGTTTATCCGCCAGATCCGTCGCAGTGAGATCTTCATTGTGATTATCAGCGATGCGGCGATGGAACCGTCGTATGTCATCAACGAGGTGATCACGGCGCGCGCTTGTGAAATGGCGGGTACGTTGAATATGCTGGTGTTCAGCATCACCGACAGCCCGTATACCGAGGAATTTGAAGCTCAGCTGAATCATATTTCCGATGCCAACCGTGTGGCGCGCCTGACCGGTACGACAGACGGGTATCAACAGCTTGCCAAACGCGTTGCCGGGCTGTTGGAACGGCGGCGCAAAGGCGATCCCGAACTGCCCTACGATGCCTTTTATCCCGAGATCAAAGGTACTGCCATCAGTCAGGGGTATTATGTGCCGCATTCCCGCGATGATGTGTTTGAAGAGATCGACCGCGGCTTTGAGCGCTCGAATGTGCTGGTGGTGTCGCAAATCGTCGGTTACGGCCGCAAATGCGTTGCGCGGCAATATGCCCTTGTGCACAAGGAGGAATACAAGACGCAGATCGTTCTGCATGGTTTCAGCGGAACGCTACGGGATTTCTTTATCAGCGGACTGGACATTCAAAACGTCAGCCGGGATTATTTTACGGGCGTTCCTGAACAGGAACTCATTCATCGCAAAGCACGGTTTCTGAAAAAACTCGATAAGGATACGTTGCTTATTGTGCCGGATCTGCGGCTGCATAATACGGAAGATCGCTTTGTGCTGGACGCTCTCGCGTCGAGCGGATGCCGCATCATTTTCATTACGGAGAGCGTTCCTGCGACATTAAAAAGCGCGTTCCCCGTGATCGAGGTGCACCGCCTGCAAGACGAGCATTTGCAAGAGTTGTTTTTTAACTATTACGAAGCCTCCGAGGAAGATCGGGAGGCACTTGCCGAGCCGCTTACACAGTTTTTTAACAGCATCGACGGTCACACAAAATCTGTCGAGCGTACGGCGATGGTGCTGGCGGAGGAATTCGGGGTCTATCCGGAGGATATCCCGGATATTTTAAGAAACATTCATCCCGACAGCAACAATGAGCTTTCCGAGCGTATTTTCCAGCTGATCACCGACCTGTTCGATATGAAACAGTTCGATGAAGCGGAGCAGAACATATTGTTGATTGCGGCGTGCTTTGCGCGCTTTCCTGTCGACGAAAAAACGTTTGTCACCTGGCTGAAAGAGGCGGGGTGTTATCAGTCGCAGGCGTTGCGCGCACTGATTGCGGGTGGATGGATCGACAACGACCGCGCCGCCCGCACCATCCAGATGGATGAATTTTTCGCCAAGGTGTGCTTCGCGCGTATTGCCTTGAATGAAGAGTTGCTTGCGGGCGTGCTCCAAATGCTCTTTGAAGATCTTGTAGAAACGATGTTCATGTTAAACATTGCGAGCGGCTCAAGGATCTATCGTCAGGTCATTGTGTTTTTTGAGCTGATCGGGCTGAGCGAAACGGCAGAGATTTTACGCAAGCAATCCGACGTGCTTTACAGTCACAACTTCGAAGATTTCAGCTATTATAATATCGGGTGTATAAAGGAAACGGTCCGACAAAAAGTGGAACACCGTTTTGTGCACGAACCGTTTAAAGCCGCGCTTTTGCAATTGTGCGATATAGCGTTCTCTCTGTGCAACCAGATGGGTTCGTTAACAACGCCGCATGATACGTTCCTGACAAGCTCGGTCGGAAGCCGTCTGACATCGCATGCCCTATTCAGCGAAGACGGCGTTGTTTCCATGCTGGAGCAGATGATCGGTGTGTTGGAGGATCCGATTGAACAAACCCTTTTCAAACGTCTGGTGCTGGGACTTCAAACGGGATCGTTCGGCGAAATCCTGGCGGCGGTGGAGGCATTTACGGAGTACGTCGATCGGCAACCCGCCGATGAGGAAGAGGCCGATGAAAATGTGGATGCCATGCTGGTGCTGAATCTGTTGTATGATAATCTCCTGGCAGCCGTTCAGGGACAACCGCTGTTGCAACTGAAGATGTGCCGTATATGGGAAAAGCTGATGCGGGTATGCGGTAGTTTCTCGTATTCCAGGACGCTGATGTTGTATGTGAAGTATGTCGAGGCGATGTATATCCTTGGAATATACGATGATGAGTATATGGAGGTTTGTCAGACAGCGCTTCGGTATTTGTCGCTGGCAGGCACAGAGGACACGTTTGCGAACCGCGATGCGATGGCGGAGCAGGAATGCGAAATTCGCTATTATTATGCCGACGGCATGGCAAAAGCAGGCAATACCGATGAGGCCTTGAATGGTTTGATGGATCTGATCGGGAGCGCGGTACACACCAAGGTGACTTGCGAGTATACGGTCGCTTTGGCAGAAACCGTGATCCGGTGTCTTGTCAAATGCAGCGAGATGGATCAGGCACTGCAAGCCGCTCGTGCGATCTTGGCGTATGCCCGTGATGATGCACAGCACGTCTTAAAGGATTGCCCCGAAGTCACCGAACATCAGCTGGTATGGATCGAACAGTTGGCAGAGGTCATCGAGCACGGTGACCAAGACGATGGCTTTGGAGACGATGCCGCCAAGCAACTGGATTATTATCAACGCTTTGCGACGGAGAATACCGATCGACAGCGATATCGGCTGTATGAAAGTATTGCACAAAAAGCCAAAGCGCTGGATTATACCGCTCTGGATAAGGATGAACTGTGTGCGAAGGCGACGGAACTCAAGCGCCGTGCCTCCAAGGGAGATCGCTGGGAAACGCTTGCGCCCGAAGCATTTGCGCTCGTCAGCGAAGCGGGAGAACGAGTGCTCGGATATCGTCACCATTTTGTGCAGTATATCGGCGGTGCCGCGATGGCGGACGGCCATGTGGCGGAAATCCAAAACGGTGAAGGAAAAACCTATACCATTCTATTGCCGGCATTTTTGCATACGTTGTATGGGCGACAGGTGCATATTATCGATGCATCGCCGTATCTGGTGCGTCGGAATTTTTCGTGGATGCGAGACGTACTGATATATCTGGGATGTCGGGTTGGCTTGATTATCGAAGAGTTTCACAAAACGGATGTTTCGTCCTGCGATGTGGTGTATTCCACGATAAAGGACATCATCTTTACAAGCATGCATGAGGAATTGAGCGATCAACCACGCGCTATTCGCCGGGATGTGGCCATCGTTGATGAAGCGGACAATGCGCTGGTCGACAACGGGAAACAGCAGTATAGAATCGGCTCTCATCGAGCGGCTAATGATGCGGAAGTGTTGGCACGATTGACGTATGATGTTGCCTCAGCCCATCTTCACGACGATTCCGAAGCGTATTATGTTCGCAATGATGCGGCAAAACACGTAACGGCGATGCCGTTGCTGATTGAGGAACTGATCGACCTCTGTGCACAGGAAGGACTGAATTTGTCCCATGATGCGGATCGTGTCAAGAGGTATCTGGAATGGTGCTTGCATACGCTGTTGTATTATCAGATCGGTGTCGACTATTTCGTTGAAGACGGACGGGTTCTGTGCGAAAATAAGCGAACCGGTCGCTTTGAAGAGATGCACGCGCTGACGACGTATTTTATATTGCGATGCAGACAAATGACGGTGAATTTCGATTTGCTCCGTCAGGTGCATACAGCCAATGTATATACTGTTCAGGAGTTCTTTGCAACCTTCCGTATGCTGTGCGGCACCACCGCCACGGCGAGCAGTCTGCAAAACGAGCTCAAGGAGGTTTACAAGCTGTCGGTGGTCAGGATTCCGTGCAACACAGAGCCCAAACGTGTGGATCATTCGCCGCTGTTGTTTGTGGATTCCAAGAAAAAGGATAGCCATATATTGCGCCTGATTGCCGAAAAGCACGAGAAGGGACAACCTGTGTTGCTGATTACCGCTTCGGTGGCGGCATCGAAAATGTACAGCACCTGGCTTCGTGAGCTGGAGATTCCGCACACGTTGCTCAATGCCGAAAATGACGGGGAAAGTGTGCCTGTGCTGGAGCAGGCGGGATGCCGCGGAGCGGTCACGGTCACGACCGCTATTGCCAATCGCGGTGTGGATATCCGCCTGGGAGGAACGCCACGTCCTCTGGCAAAACAGCACATGATTGACGCGGGTTACAGGCGATATGATATTGCCAAGGCGATGACGGTGATCGGGCAACTCTCCGAACCGCATAGGGAGATTCGTCATCGCATCGATCAGCTGACGGCGATGTATCGGCAGGAAACGGAAGCGGAACGTATCTGCCTGAATGAACTGGGCGGCCTTTGCGTGATCGGCACCGCCTGCTTTGAGGATCTGCGGCTCGAGCAACAGATGCGCGGGCGATGCGCTCGTCAGGGAGATGAAGGCGAGAGCTATGTGTTTTTTGCTCTGGACGATCCCGGGTTGCGTGTTCTTTTCCGAGACAGGGCGGAGGCGATGCGACGGACGTACAGCGTGTTTAATCTGGATGCGCTGGATCTGTCAAATGCAAAGCGATTCCGCCATATGCTGGACAGCGCACGCGTGCGTAGCCAGAATGCCCGAAATTTCGACCTGTTCCATATGCCGCAACCGCAGTATTATCCCGCCGCGCGCAAGGCGATTCTGGGGCTGGCGGATCGGCTGGTTGCCGAGGAAGTCAACGTGGATACGCTGATCGAACGCTATTTTGCTTCGGCGCCGCGAAATATCGATACGGTATTGGCGTGGGCGAAATCCGAAGATCCTTCCTCACCGCTTCATCCCCTCTGTGTGCACGTGCGAGAGGAGCTGCGTGGTATCGGGCGCAAGCAGGTACCGTCTGTTTTGAAGCTGGCGGTGGCGCGTTACCGTCAAAGCCGTGATATGGATGAGGTGCTGCCGTCGGGGCTGGTTCGACACATTCTGCGTCGTAACTTGGTATCCGCCTGGGAACGCTATAACGACCGTATGGCAGAGGAATACGAAAGCGCCTCGGCTATGTATACGGAACGGAAACGGTTGATCAAACACCTGGTCGCGTTTTCCGGGAATCTGACCGAGCATCTGATAGACGAGGTGTTTTTGAAACTGGCAAAAACGGTCGTACTTCCGAAACAAGAATGAGCACACTTATGATGAAAAAAGATCTGTCGAATGTCTTTCGACAGATCTTTTTTGCATAATCTTCCGTCGGCGGGGCATCCTTTGAGCGACAATCAAAGAGAAAGGATGACTGTATATGAACATAACCCGATGGATCAAAGCCCTCGCCATGGGATTGGCAGGGAGCTTCCTGCTCTCGATGACGTCGTTTACCGCCGCGTGTGAGGAACTGTCGGATCACGTGGTGCGTCTGCATGTGATTGCCGCGTCCGACAGCGAACAGGATCAGGCGATCAAGCGCGAGGTGAGGGATGCGGTGTTGGCGCAAACCGACGGTCTGCTGACGGGGATACGCGAGCGGGACACGGCGCTTCTGGTGCTGACCGACGCGCTGGATGATATTGAGCGGGCGGCAAATCACTGTCTTGCTGTTCACGGCTGTATGGACAGGGCGTGTGTAACGCTGTGCGATCGGGTGTATTTTCCCACCAGGCACTACGAAACCGCCACGTTTCCTGCGGGGGAATACACCGCCTTGCGTGTGGTGATCGGCGAAGGCAAGGGGCAAAACTGGTGGTGTGTCGCGTTCCCGCCGATGTGTCTGTCTGGCGCGAGTGAGGCACAGTGGTCGGATGTACTCACCGCCTCCGAGGAACGACTGATCGAAGGAGAAAGCCGCTACCGTGTGCAATTTAAAATTGTCGAATGGATCGCCGCTGTCAAAGAGCGCCTGACGGCATAGCAAAAGCCCGCCGTCCCCTTTCAAAAAGGGAACGGCGGGCTTGTTGTTACCATTGATACCGATTAGTTGCTTTTTTCTTTCGGCTTGCGAAGGACAATGACAAGCACTACCGCCAGGATCACCAAGATGACCACACCGCCGATGACGAACAGCATGTTCGTGTTCAGACCGATGCCTTCGGGATAGTCGCCCGTGAGCACGCGGATATCGTGGAAGGTGACGGGACCGGGCACCACGTTGATGGTCATGGTCAGCGTCATTTCCTGCGTCGGATCCACGCCGAGATCCTCAAGGGCGGGCGTGATGTCATAGACGCCTTTATAGTGGCCGCAACCCGCGTCAAAGGTTTCGTTGTAGGAGCCTTCGATCACATAGTTCCAGCGCCCCATGTATTGCTTGCCGTCCTGAATCACAGTGGGATATACCGACCAGGTACTGCCCGCTTCTACGTCGAGGTAGAGATAGACCTTGCCGTCCTCGGGGGTGAAGTTCAGGATTTCCTTATACTTGACAGCGGGCCAGCCGATGTTGGATTTGTCGCTCTTTTCGGCAGTGAAGCCGCCGCTTTCCAGTTGCGTCGCTTTGATGAAGGAATTATCCGTGAACAGCGACTTGGTGCCGTCGGCATTCTGCCAGTTGCTCAGATTCATGTCGAAGGCATGAACGAGCGTCAGCTTGTCGGGATCCATGCCGTTATCGCGTTCGCAAAGGGCGCCCATCGCTACTTCAAGGTTTTGCGCCGCAGCGCTCACCAGCATGTCGTCCTGCGATTTTACGGCCGATTTGGCGTCTTTGACGGCCTCCTTGAGCGCGTTATAGCTTTCCTCGGTGAAATCCTTTTTCTTGAAGGAGGAGGCTTCCTTGATCATCGCTTGCAGGTTGTCAAGATTCGCCGATGCCGACAAGGGCGCGAGCTCCTCCGTCGAAAGATCAGGCAGCACCGCTGCGTCCGTCGCTCCTTCCTGCGCGTGGAAGGCGTAGGTGGTGATGAAGCGGCCGCTGTTCACAAAAGGCACGGTCAGGGTGATGTCGTCGCGTTGGCCGTAGGGCGTTTCACCGCCCGTGACGGGGGAGAAGCCGAACATGGTCACGGTGTTGCCTTTGATGGTCACGTTGCGCATGTAGCCTTCGCCGTTGCAGTTGGCGACTGCGCCGATTTTGTGCAACGGGTCTTTGACGCCTTTATCAATGTAGTATTGTTCGCTTTCCTTTTGCACGAACTGGTAGTCCGCGACCACTTCCTGCACAATGCGGCCGTCGTCCAGCTCTTGCGTGTAGTAGCCGGCGCCTTCGTAGTGACCGGACAGCACCATCACCACGTTCTTGTTCGGGACGACCAAGCTGTTAAAGATGATGTCCGCGCGTCCCTTGTGAACGAGCTGCGTCGGGCTTAAGTATTGGTGGGTGCAGATGATGACGCTGCGGTGGGGATACTTGGCGATGACTTCGTTGCACCAATCCAGCTCCATCGCTTCCAGTCCGAAGCCCAGATACAGAATCAGCAGATCCTTGTTGCCGGCCGTCACCAGGTCGTAGTGGCTGCGGTTGTTGTCGGGAGTGCCGCCGTACCACGGGCGGTTCTCGTAGCGGTCGGCGTTGAAATACTGATCGTAGTGGGTGTAGTTGTTGGAGGGGTAGTCGCCGACGTCGTGGTTGCCGGTGACGATGCCGTAGGGGACGGCGGCTTCGTCGAGAATGTCGAACGCCTTGTCCGCCACGATCCATTGTCCCTTGGCGGTCGCCATCATCGGCGTATCATCCACAATATCGCCGGTGTTGATCATATAGGCGATGTTGCCCGCCTTGTATTCATTGGCGGCATAGGTGTTAATGTCGTAGTAGGTCTGATTGAGGTCTTCGAACTTGGTATAGTGCTGTTGGTCGGTGCTCCACAGCAGCACGTTGCTGCCGTTGGCGACGTAGTCAGGCGTCAGCATCACCTTCACCGCGCCGTCAACCGCATAGGTCGCCAGATCCGCTTGCGCGGTCAGCGCCGTGTCGCGCGTCATGGCTGTCGCGAGCAGATCCCAGCTGTCGGTGGACGGATTGTACACCTTCATGGCGATGCGCTCGTTTTCGATGGTGGCGACATTGGCGGTCAGCGTAATTTCCGAAGCGACCACGCCGTCAGTGTTCACGGTGAACACCTGCACCGGAATGCCGGTGGTGGAATCCACCGCTACGCCGTCGGTAATGCCCTTCGAAAGATCGGCGATCATGTCATCGTCGTATGGCGTCAGCGACGACAAGACAGCGCCGTCCGTCGTACCGTAGGAGACCGTGAAGTCCAAAGAAGCGGCTGTGTCCGCCGAAGACAGCACGCCGATGCTGCCGGCTGTAAACAACAGCAGGCATAGGCAAAGAACCAATGTGATTACGCGTTTCATAAAGCGATTCTCCTTTTTAGCGAGAAACCGACCGTTTCTTCGCATACTCTATTAATAAGTGTACCAAACTCTGTGCCTAGTGTCAATCGGAAATGCATCGGATTTGGACAGAAAAAAGCAGCGAACCCGAGCGGATTCGCTGCTTTATAAAAACAAAATCAGATGGAGATCTCGTGAGCCATTTCGTAAAGGTCCAGATCGAAGGGCTTCTTCATCGCCAGCGCTTCCTCGATATCGTAATCAAGGATCTGGTCGTTCTGGATCGTCACGACGCGGTTGCTCTTGCCTTCCAGCAACAGCTTGACCGCTTCGTTGCCCATCTGGCTTGCCAGCACACGGTCGCGCAGGGTGGGCGAGCCGCCGCGTTGCACGTGACCGAGGATGGTGGCGCGGGTTTCAATGCCGGTGCGGGTTTCGATTTCCTTCGCCATTTCCAGCACGCCGCCGACGCCTTCCGCCACGATGATGATGAAGTGCTTCTTCTGGGTCTTAGCGGTTTCTTCCATGCGGCCGAGGATGTCGGTCTCAAAATCGAACGGCACTTCGGGGACAAGGATGCTGGTCGCACCGCACGCGATGCCGACGTTGAGCGCCAGATAGCCCGCGCGACGACCCATGACTTCCACGACGCTGCAACGGTCGTGAGACTGAGCGGTATCACGCAGTTTGTCGATCATATCCATGCAGGTGTTGAGCGCCGTGTCGTAACCGATGGTGTGCTCACAGCAGGAGATGTCATTATCGATGGTGCCGGGAATACCGATGCAGGGCAGACCGCGACGGGTCAGATCCTGCGCGCCGCGGAAGGAGCCGTCGCCGCCGATGACAACTACGCCGTCGATGCCGCGCTTGCGGCAGTTGGCGATGGCTTGTTGCATACCTTCTTCCGTGCGGAATTCGGGGCTGCGGGCGGTGTACAGCATGGTGCCGCCGCGGTGGATGATATCGGAAACACTGCGCAGATTCATTTCGAACATATCGTCGTGGATCAGACCGTTGTATCCACGGTATACGCCGAAGACTTCCAGACCACGGTTGATCGCCGTACGCGCAACAGCGCGGACAGCCGCGTTCATGCCGGGGGCGTCGCCGCCGCTGGTCAGCACAGCAATTCTCTTGACAGACATTGCAATACAACTCCTTTTATAGGTGCTCTGTTCCGAAAAACAGGTGTTCTTAAAAAGTCCTACATATTATACACCATGAGAGGGTAGAAAAGCAAGTGAATATTTGCTTTTTCTGTGAAAAAACGCAGGAAATGTTAAAAATCAGTCGAGAAGTGCCACATTTGTCTCGCCGATTTGGCGCTGAAGACGTGAAATCAGCGTCGGTGTCACGTCAACGGCGAGTCCTGCCGCCTTCACGAGCCTGCCGCTGTCGGCAAAGCGGATGAATACGGGGCGGTCGCCGGGATGCTTTTCAAGCATCGGACGCACCTCCTGCCACGCCGCATCGTCTTCGCTCATCAGCCGCAGATACAGTCCGTATTTCTCCGAGCGTGCCGTCGCACGCTGCACCGCGTCGGCGGACACCTCCTGCAGACGATCCACGACCACCGACGGCGGCTG
Source organism: Acutalibacteraceae bacterium (assembly GCA_045540655.1). GTDB lineage: Bacteria > Bacillota > Clostridia > Oscillospirales > Acutalibacteraceae > RGIG1959. The sequence continues at coordinate 11,715 of JAZQHP010000118.1, read as the reverse complement.
GTCTTCGCGGATGCTCAAACGCCCGCTGACGATGACGACCGCGCCGTCGTGAATGAGTGACGCAAACTGGGAGAGAGGCTTCGGGAACAGCAACAGCTCAATGCTTCCTGTCAGATCTTCTAGGGTCGCGTACGCCATGGTCGCACCCTTTTTGGTCGCCTTGGTGCGGATCGCTCCGAGAGAGCCGAACAATCGCACGGATTCACCGTCGGCGGCATCGGCCTGTTCTTCGGCGCGCGCGATCACCTGTTCAAGCGGCGTGACTTTCAGCCGCGGCAATACGGCGGCGTATTCTTTGAGCGGGTGACCGCTGATATACAGACCTGTGATCTCCTTTTCCATCGCCAACAGCTTGGCGGCGGGGAGCTCGGCAAGCGGAGGCAATGTCAGATCGTCTTCCGGTGTCACATCCTCGCCCATGAAATCGAACAGCCCGAGCTGACCGTTCATCTGGTACCGATGAAGCTGTTCAAAGCGTTCCAGCAGGAAGGACAGGTGTTCGAGCATCTGGTGCCGATTGGCGTCCATGCTGTCGAGGGCGCCGCATTGAATGAGGCTTTCGATGGCGCGGCGGTTGCATTCGCGCCGACCGGACAGGCGACGCACAAAATCGGCAAAACCGCGAAACGGACCGTCCGTCCGACGCTCCTGCACAATGGCGTCGATGCAGGGACGTCCGATGTTTTTGACCGCGAGCAGACCGAAGCGGATACCGTCGGGCTCGGCGACAAAATCGGCAAAGCTGTGGTTGACGTGCGGCGGTAACACCGCAATGTTCAGTCGATTGGCTTCGCGGATATACTGCGCGACCTTACCGGCGTCGGAGCAGGAACTGATGAGGGCGCAGATATATTCTTTCGGGTACAGGCATTTCAGATAGGCGGTCTGGTATGCCACCAGGGCATATGCCGCCGCGTGGGATTTGTTGAAGGCGTAGGATGCAAACGATGCCATCTCGTCAAAAATGCGGTTGGCAACGGTTTCGGGGACGCCGCGGCGGACACAGCCGTCCACCTCCACACGACCGTCGGTGATCAGACCGTGGATGAAGATATCGCGTTCCTTCGCCATCACGTCGTGCTTTTTCTTGGACATGGCGCGGCGCACGAGATCCGCACGCCCCAGCGAATAGCCGCCCAGTGCCTGCAGAATCTGCATCACCTGCTCCTGATACACGATGCAACCGTAAGTGACGCGCAGAATGGGTTCCAGAAGCGGGTGCGCATAGCGTACGTCCTGCGGGTGATGACGGTTATGAATATACCGCGGGATGGATGCCATCGGACCGGGACGGTACAGCGAAATCACCGCGATGAGATCCTCAAAATGCTCCGGTTTGAGATTGGCCAGCACGCGTTTCATGCCGCCCGATTCAAACTGAAACACACCGGCGGTATCGCCCGCGGCAAACATCCGATACACACGCGGTTCGTCGAGCGGAATGGTATCGATCGTAAACGACGGCAGGATCGCCTGCACCTGACGGACGGTGTTGTCGATGATGGTCAGGTTGCGCAGCCCCAGAAAATCCATTTTCAAAAGCCCGAGCTCTTCCAGCGTCGTCATGGTGAACTGGGTTGCCACCGCGTCGCTGTTGACACACAGCGGCACATAAGCACTGACGGGATCGGCGGTGATGACGACACCCGCCGCATGGGTGGATGTGTGTCGCGGCATGCCCTCGACCCGTCTGGCCATATCGATCAGCGACGTCACCTTGGGATCGCTGTCATACATCTCTTTCAGCGCAGCGGACTCCTCGAGCGCCTTATCGAGTGTCATGTTCAGTGCATTCGGGATCTGTTTGGCAACGGCATCACCGACCGCATAAGGGAGCGACATCACGCGTGCCACGTCGCGCACGGCGGCTTTGGCGGCCATCGTTCCGAAGGTGATGATCTGCGCCACGTGATCGGCGCCGTATTTGTCGATGACGTAGTCGATGACCTGCTGGCGTTTTTCGTTGCAGAAATCAATATCAAAGTCGGGCATGCTCACGCGTTCGGGGTTGAGGAAACGCTCGAACAGCAGATCGTATTTCAGCGGATCGATGCCCGTAATATCCATACAATAGGCGCACAGACTGCCCGCGCCCGATCCACGTCCGGGACCAACGGGGATGTCGTGCGTTTTGGCGTATACCACATAATCGCGCACAATGAGGTAATAGTTGACATACCCCATGCGCTCGATCATATCCATTTCGTATTGCAAGCGCTGTACAGCACCTGCCGGCGGATGATCGCCGTATTTCCGACGGAAACCGTCGACGGCAAGCTCGCGGAAATAGGCGTTGCTGTCGCCGTTCGGGGCGCGAAAAGCGGGGAGCTTGGTTTGTCCGAAGGTGAAATCAAACTGACACCGCGCGGCAATGGCAGCGGTGTTGTCGATGGCGGCGGGCACCTGCGGGAACAGGGCGCGCATCTCCTCTTCGGATTTGAGATAAAACTCGTCGCCTTCAAACGCCATGGAGGACGGATCGTCGAGCGTGGTGGCGGTCTGGATGCAAAGGAGGACGCGTTGTACAGAGGCGTCCTCACGGCGCGGATAGTGAGCGTCGTTGGTGCAGACGGGCGGGATACCCAGCTCGTGCGACAGTTTCAGCAACAGCGGATTGATGCGCTTTTGTTCCTCCAGTCCGTGATCCTGCAGTTCGATATAAAAATGATCCTTGCCGAAGATCGCCGCGTATTCGGCGGCGGTCTGTCTGGCGGCGGCATAATCGCCGCGCAGGAGTGCACGGGGAATTTCGCCCGCCAGACACGCCGACAGGGCAATGAGCCCTTCGTGGTATTGCGTCAGCAGTTCGCGGTCCACGCGGGGCTTGCCGTAAAAGCCTTCGGTAAAGGCAAGGGAAACCAGACGGATCAGGTTCTGGTAGCCCGTTTCATTTTCGCAAAGCAACACCAGATGGGCGTGCTCGTTGTCGACACCGTGTACTTTGTCGTGGCGGGAACGAGCCGCCACATACACTTCGCATCCGATGATGGGGTGGATGCCTTCGGCTTTGGCGGCTTTATAAAAGTCCACCGCGCCGTACATTACGCCGTGATCGGTAATGGCGACCGAGGTCTGACCGAGCTCCTTGGCACGCTTGACCAGTTCACGGATGCGGCAGGCACCGTCGAGCAGGCTGTATTCACTGTGTACGTGCAGATGAGCAAATGCCACAAACGGCACCTCCTTTTTACATAATGGCGGGGGATCAGCCCAGTGCGGCGGCAAATTCCATCAGGCGTTTCAGACGATGGTTGATGCCGGAGCGGCTGACGGGCGGATCGGATGCCTCGCCCAGTTCTCTTAAGGAGTATTCGGGATGCTCCAGCCGCAGTTCGGCGAGCTCCCGAAGCTCGGTGGGCAGTTGTTGCAGTCCGCCGTGATCGCGGATATGCATGACCGCGCGGATCTGCTCGGCGGCGGCGGCCGCCGTTTTGTCGGAATTGGCGCTTTCGCAGTTGTTCTGGCGATTGACCTTGTTGCGGATATCCTTGATCATCATGGTCTGATAGATCTGGAGCGAGGCGCTTTGAGCGCCGATGAGCGTCAGGCAGTCGGCGATGGCGTCGCCCTCTTTCAGATAGAGCACGTTGCATCCTTTGCGTACCATGTGTTTCATCGGGATACCGCACTCCCCGAACAACGTCAGAAGATCCAGGCTGAATTTATGAAACGGCACGGACATTTCCAGGTGATAATCCGCTTCGGGATCGGACACCGAGCCGCAGGCGAGAAACGCTCCGCGCAGATACGCGGCGGCACAGCTGTCGCAATCGAGATTGGCGCGGTTCAGGCGCAAAGATGGCTCTTGACCCGTGTGTCCGAAAGCGGCGAGGATCTGTTTGCGATCGGCTTCGTCCGCCACGCAAACGGTGTGGTACAACCCGTTTTTGCGCGGCGTGGTCTGTTCGCAAAAGCTCACGTCCTCGAATAACGCGGTAATAACCGCCGCGTATGCCGCCGCCACCGCCCGGTGTTCGGTCTGGATCGACAGATCGTCCGTGCGAAAGGCGTGAGCGCCTTGCATCAGACCGTAGGAAAAGGCATGACGGCAACAGGTATGGGGCAAGGGGGCTACGGATATTTCCTTTTTGATATCGCCGCAAAACGACACGGGCATTCTCTCCTTTTGCTTATTCAAACCACGAGGTGCCAAGCAAGCGTACCTCGGGACTCAGCGTCACACCGGTTTGTTCAAACACATGGGTGCGTACATCTTTTTCCAGTTGCTTGAGCTGTTCACAGGTGGCGTTGCCGCGATTGATCACAAAGCCGGCGTGTTTTTCGCTGACTTGGGCATCGCCTACACGATAACCGCGCAGACCGCAATCGTCCACCAGCTTGCTGGCGTACAGCCCGTCGCCGGGGCGTTTGAAGAAACTGCCTGCGCTCGGGTATTCGAGCGGTTGTTTCTCGCGGCGCGCGGTCAACAGTTCGGCCATTCGCTGATGAATCGCTTCGCCGTCGCCGGGGATCAGCGAGAGCGTGGCGGACAGCGCAATGCCGCCGTTTTGCATCAGCTCACTGTAGCGATAACGGAACTGCATATCGGCGTTGTCCACCTCGCGGCAGGTGCCGTCGGGGAACAGTACGGTGACGCTTTGGATCACATCCTTCATTTCGCCGCCGTAAGCGCCCGCGTTCATGTAGATACCGCCGCCCACACTGCCGGGAATGCCGCAGGCAAATTCCATGCCGCTAAGGCCCCACTGTTGCACGGTGCGCGACAGCTTTGCCAGCGGCACACCCGCTTCACAGCGTACCGTTGTTTCGTCCACACGGGTCACGGCGGCACACTTCGGGTCGAGACGGATGACCGCTCCCTGCAGACCTTCGTCTGCGACCAGCAGGTTGGAACCGCTGCCGAGAATCCGATAGGGGACGGCATCGGCTTGCAGGCGCGAACGCAGAGCGGCAAGCGTGTCGCCGTCGGCGACTTCAAACAGTTCGGCAGGACCGCCGACCTTGAAGGTGGTATAGTCCCGCATGGAAGCGGATGCGTTGTATTCGCAAGACAGGTCTTTTGCATAGATAGCTAACGAAGACATATGGGATACTCTCCTTTATAAAACACAGTAACATAAGGATGGCGCAAGACGTCAGGTGTGCGCACGGTCGAGGAACGCCGCGCCGATGATACCCGCGCGGTTGCCGAGCGCCGACGCTTCCAGACGGGTCTGGTGCAAGCTGAATTTGCTGTAGCGTTCTTCCGCAACGAACAGGCGCAGGGGAGACAGCAACGTTTCGCCCTCGTTGGACATACCGCCGCCGATGCACATCAGTTCGGGCTGGAAAATATTGATAATGTTGGTCACGCCGCAGGTGACATACCGCAGATACTGCGCGATCAGCTCGCCTGCGACAAGGTCGCCGGCTTTCATCGCCATCCACGCCGTCGCGCCCGTAACATCCTCGAGTGTTTCGGCATACCGCCACAGCAGGCTGTCGGGACGCGCTTCCATAGCTTCGCGGGTCTGGCGGATGAGCGCCGTTGCCGAGGCGTATTGCTCGAAGCAACCGCGGCGACCGCATCCGCACGGCACGCCGTCCTTCTGGATGACGATGTGACCGAGCTCCGCGCCGGCATAGTTACAGCCGGTATAAATCTTGCCGTCGAAGACGATACCCGAGCCGATGCCTGTGCCGATGGTCAGCAGAATGAAGCTGTTGCTTCCCCGCGCGGCACCGGCGAGCGTTTCACCGTAAGCGGCGGTGTTGGCGTCGTTGTCGATGACAACGGGACGACCGAGCCGATTCTCCATTTCCTGTTGGAGCGGCAGATTTTCAAAATTGAGATTACAGGCATATTCCACGATGCCCTTTCGGGTGTTGCAGGTACCGGGAGAGCCGATACCGACCAGCTCGATGTCCTGCATGGTGTGACCGGCGTCTGCTACCAGCTTTTCTGCTTGTTCGGCGATTTCATCGAGCAGACCGCACGTGGGGCAGCAGACGTTCGTGCGGCAGGTGGATTGTGCAATGACGTCAAAATTGTCGTTTACAAGACCGAATTTGATGTTGGTGCCTCCCAGATCAATACCGATACGTAACATAGGTCTGTCCTCCCTTGTGATTATCGTCAATAGCTTTTAGACTATCAGAATTTCTGCCAGTCATCCTGCAACGCCGCATCGGCGGGGGCTTCGTCGCCCATGCCGAGCTTGTGAAGCAGTTCCTGCGCCGCGTTGTAGCCCATCTTTTCCTGGCGGTTGTTCATGGCGGCGATTTCGATGACGATGGCGAGATTTCGACCGGGTTTGACCGGTACCGTCACGCGCGGCACCGTGTTGCCGAGGATCTCGATGTATTCATTTTCCAGTCCCATGCGATCGTACGCTTTGCCTGCGACCCACGGCTCCATCTCGATGACCATGTCGATTTTTTCGGTCAGTTTGACGGCACCCATACCGAAGATGCGGCGCACGTTGACAATGCCGATGCCGCGAAGCTCAATGAAGTGGCGGATGTTTTCGGGGGCGGATCCGACCAGCGTTTTGGCGGATACACGGCGGATTTCCACGGCATCGTCCGCGATCAGACGGTGACCGCGCTTGAGCAGTTCCACTGCCGTTTCACTTTTACCGACACCGCTGTCGCCCATCAGCAGTACGCCTTCGCCGTACACTTCTACAAACACGCCGTGACGGGTCACGCGCGGCGCAAGCTGTACATTCAGGAAGGCGATGAGCGTCGCCATGAACTCCGAGGTCGCGCTCGCGGAGCGCAACAGCGGCACTTCATACTCGCGGCACATCGTTTCGAGTTCGGGGATATCCAGACTGCGTGCGATGATGATCGCGACGGGGGAGTAGGACACGAATTCACGCAGGCGCTGTTCACGGAGCTCCTGCGGCAGGCTGTACAGGAAACTGCGTTCGCTGTGTCCGATGATCTGCAGGCGGTCGGGATCGAAAAATTCATAATACCCGTTAAACGCCATGCCGGGACGATTGATATCCATACTGCGGATGAGGATCTCCGTTTCATCGCGGTGGGTGTAGATGGTTTCCAGGTTGCATTCCTTGATGACTTGCGCCAGGGTGGTGGTGTACGTCTGTTTCATAATACTCCTCCTTGTGACGGATATACCGTATTGCGGTTATTTAGGTTGGATCTCGCCGCGATGGAACGCGGTGACGAACCAAACGTCGTCGATGGTGAACGTTTTGCCGCGCAGATAGTTCAGTTCGGCGGCATCGGTGGGGAAGCGGAAAATCAGTTTATAGGAGCACAGCGCCTGCTTGGTAAGTCCGTAGCGCTTGTTTTGCTCGTTTTTGCCGTATTTACCGTCGCCGACGAGCGGATGCCCGACGGATGCCAGGTGCGCGCGGATCTGATGGGTGCGTCCCGTCAGCAGGTCGATGTCCAGCAGGGACACGCCGTGTTTTTCGCCGAGGACGGTATATTTGGTGGCGATACGTCGCCCGTCGCCCTCCTGATGGGAAATGTACACACGGTTTTTGGCTTCGTTTTTATCCAGAAAACCTTCCAGCAAGTCGCTTTGCTTGGGCATGTGTCCGTGCACCAGACAGACATAGTGCTTTTCGATTTCCCGATGCTTGAGCTTATCGTTGAGAATGCGCAATGCGACGGCGGTTTTGGCGGCAATGACGATGCCGCAGGTGTTGCGGTCGATGCGGTTGACCAGTGCCGGCGCGAAGCTCTGTTCGTTGTCGGGATCGTATTCTCCTTTTTCGTACAAATAGCGTTGCACGCGGAAAATGAGCGTATCGCCGAACTCGCGATCGTCGGGATGCACCAGCAGTCCCACCGGCTTGTTGAGAAGCAGTACGTGTTCGTCCTCGTAAACGATGGACAGCTGTCGGGATGCGTGCATGAACTCGTATACGGGCGCGGCAATTTCCAGCACGTCATCCGGCAGGTAGACGGTCAGCACGTCGCCCGCCTCCAATTTGTCTTCGGCGGCGATGCGTTTGCCGTTGCGTTTGATGTCCTTTTTGCGGATCGCTTTGTACATCATGGACGGCGGCAGACAGCGGAAAGTCTTTTGTAAAAATTTATCCAGGCGTTGGCCGGCGTCATTCGCCTTGACCACGAGTTGCTTCATAAAAAATCGACCCTTTATTTCAGACTTGACTTCTTTTTCATTATATCACACAATTGCCTCTTTTCAAAGCCTTATTTTTTTGTTATAATAGCTTTTGTAAGTTTGGATATGCAACGTACGTCCATTCCGTTAAAAAGGAGGGAGCCGCTTTGGCAGATCAACCGCATCGCGGACATCGGCAACGCGTCAAACAGCGTTATATCGAGCATGGCACAGACGCCTTTGCGCCACATGAACTGGTGGAAATGTTGCTGTTCTTCGGCATCCCGCAACGCGACACCAATCCGCTGGCGCATCGCCTGATGACGGAATTCGGATCGGTGCGCGCGATTCTGAATGCCGAGCGGTCGATTTTGCTCCGTGTCGACGGCATGACCGATAATGCCGCTACTCTGCTCACCTTTGTGGGCGATCTGCGCCGCTATTGCGACAAGGAAGAGCTTCCCGTCGGCAGTCTGCTTCTTACTACCGCCCTGCAGGTCAAATACCTGCGTCCCAGGTTCGACGGTGAAACGGCGGAAGTGGTGTGGATGGTGTCGCTTGACCAGACCGACCGTGTGATCGCGTCCCATCGCCTGGGCATAGGCACGCGTACTGCCTCGGAAATCGGTGTGCGCGATGTGTTGCGGTTTGCGCTGGCGGATAACGCCGAAAAGGTGATCCTGGCGCACAATCATCCGTCGGGCATCGCCCTGCCGTCGCAGGCGGATATCGATACGACCGTTGCGATGGCGAATCTGCTCAAAGGGGCGGGCATCCGCTTGCTGGATCACCTGATCTTCGCCAAGGACAACGACTGCATCTCGTTTCGCGAAACCAAGATGCTCAAAGCGGCTCTCGACGGACAACCCGTGAAATAATATTTACCATTCCAAAAAAGAGGCTCTCTGCATTGGCAGAGAGCCTCTTTTTTGCTTCGTAGGAAGATGCTTCGGCGATGGACAGGATGCGGCGTCCGTAACGCGGATGCTCAATATATCGGACGCACACCGTTTGCCCGTATTCGAGCTGCAAATCCCGCCATGCATCATCGTCGGAGGACAGACGGTCATCCTGCCGCGGATAGGAATAGGAAAAATCCACCTCACGCACGCGAAAATCGACCACCGCCGTTTCTTCGTCACCATAGGTCGTGTAACGGGTGATGTCGCCGGTGGCTTGTTTATAATCGCCGCGGTGATACGCCCCGACCGTGTGGTAGTATTCATGGATGGAGAAGGCGAGAGCGATCAGAAACACGGTTGCCATCGCCGCCGAGGAAATGTAGCCGATGCGCTTGATCACCTTGCTGTACACCGCGATATTCATGTGCTTCTCCCAACCGCGGATCCGCATATACTTTGGATAGGTCGCAATCATGAAGGTGGGGAAGATCGCCATCAGGATGCTCATGATGAGAAATTCTGTGTGCACGGATGTCCAGGGGGAACCGCTGATTTCATATAGAATGCCTCCTTCCGGTTTAAACGCCGGTCAGATCAAAGGCGGGAATAAACGTATCGGTGGCACTGGACAGCTCCTGGGCGTAGCCGTTTTCAAAGCCGAGCTCACACAGCGCATCGAATACCTTTTGATACTCGCGCGGCGTGATGCGGCGATTGAGTTCTTTCGGTTCCAATGTGCCGACAGGGGTGTACTGTGCGAGAAGGCTGACGGCGGTCTGTGTGCCGAAATGCTCTTTGCAAAGGCGCAGTACCTCCAGGCTGTTTTTCGTGTGCGCGGGCAGGATCATGTGACGGATCATCGTCCCGCGCACGGCTAGTCCGTCCTCGTCCAACGTCAGGTGTCCCGTTTGGGACAGCATCTCGCCGATGGCGGCAAGGGCGGTGTCGCGGTAATGCGGAATGCCGCTGAAGGACATCGCCAGCGCATCGTCGGCGTATTTAAAATCGGGCAGATACACGTCGATCAGCCCTTCGAGGGAGCGAAGCGTCTCCACGCGTTCGTAGCCGCCGCTGTTGTAGATGACAGGAACAGGCGGCCGATAAAGTTCCAGCGCTTGGCGGATTATGTGCGCATAGTGGGTGGGGGTCACGAGGTTGATGTTGTGCGCCCCCGCGTCGACAAGTGCACGGAAGCGGTCGGCGAGCACCTGTACGGTGATCACCGCACCAAAGCCTTCGGCGCTGATGCGGCGGTTCTGGCAAAACACGCATGACAGCGGGCACCCGCTGAAAAAGACGGTGCCCGAACCGCGTTCGCCGCTGATGCAGGGTTCTTCTCCGAAATGGAGTGCCACACGCGCGAGCTTCGGAAGCGACGGGGCGCGGCAGAGTCCTTGCCCGCCGTCTTCGTCGCGCAACGCGCCGCATTGATGCGGGCAAAGGGAGCAGGTCATTGTCACGGCGACCACCACTCCTTTGCCAGCGCCAGCAATGCCTCGCGGTCATTGGCACAGCGATCATCCTGCACCGCTTCCAGCAGATCGCGGAGCAGTTGCCCCATGCGTGCACAGCGCGGCACGCCGATGGCGGCGAGATCGTGCCCGCTGACCGCCAGATCCTTCAGACTCAGGCAGTCCTGCTCGGTAAGCACGTGGTCTATCATGGTCAGAAACGCCGTGTAATCGGGCGGGACGCTGTTCGCCTTGCATCCGACGGCGTCGGCAATTTTTAAGGCGCACAAACGGCGCAAGCCCGTTTCTCCGAGGCGGGTCAACCACCGACGGACAAACCGACGGTCGGGGATCAGCTCGGTGTGATGATATCGTATCAGCGGCAACACCGCGTCAATGGTGGCGTTGTCAAACCGCAGGGCGGTCATCGCCTCCTTCGCCAGACGTTCGCTGTGAGCGGCGTGACCGTAAAAATGCCCGATGCCTTGCTCGTCGAGGGTATATGTCGCGGGCTTTCCGAGATCGTGGAACAGTGCGGCAAGACGAACGACGGGATCGTTCGGACAGGCGGCAACGGCGCGGCAGGTGTGGGTGTAAATATCAAAATCGTGATGCGGGGAATGCTGGTCAAAGCCCACGAGCGGCGACAAAGACGGAATCAGCTGTGTCACCACATCGGGAAAGGTGAGAGCCACACGCAGAAAGGCGGGACCCGTCAGCATCTTGACCCACTCCACCCGCTTGCGTTCGGCGGCAACAGCGTGAAGCCGCGGATACAATCGATGCGCGGCATCGGCGGTGGCGGGATCGCAACGGAAATCCAGCACACTCATAAACCGCAACAGCCGCGCGATACGAAGCGCGTCCTCACGGAAGCGTGTGTCGGGATCGCCCACACAGCGAAGGATACCGTTTTGCAGATCCTGCTGACCGCCGTAGAGATCGATGATGCCTTTGTCGGGGTGGTATGCCATGGCGTTGACGGTGAAATCCCGCCGCGCAAGATCCTCCGCGAGCGAGGCGTTGAAGCGGACCTGATCGGGGTGGCGTCCGTCGGTATAATCGCCGTCGACACGGAAGGTGGTCACTTCAAACGGCTCGTCGTCCCAAAGCACGGTCACGGTACCGTGGGACAGCCCTGTGGGGATGGTGCGTTCATCGGCAAACACCTGCAGGACCTGTTCAGGCAGTGCATCGGTGGCGATGTCCACATCGTGCGCCGCATCCCCGCGAAGCAGGTCACGCACACAACCGCCCACCGCATACGCCGAAAAGCCCGCTTGTTCCAAGCGGGCAATGACGGCAAGCGCAGAGG